>JAKZXP010000210.1:0-7052 GCA_047514915.1 Terriglobia bacterium | reverse complement strand
GTATGAGGGCGTGCCCCATTTGATGACCCCGATCATCACCGAGCCAAAACTAGCTGCCAACGCACTGCGCAATGCCGTGCGGGAGATGGAACGGCGGCTGAAGTTGCTGGCGGAGAAGGGGGTCCGCCACATCGATCAGTACAACCGGCTTTTCGAGCGTCCCTCGACGCTCAGCCTGTTTGACCCGAAGGGTGAGCCGGAGCGGCCGCTGCCCTACGTGGTCATTGTGATTGACGAGCTGGCTGACCTGATGCTGACAGACTCGCGCAACGTGGAAGAATCCATCACCCGGCTGGCCCAAATGGCCCGCGCCGTCGGCATCCACCTGATCCTGGCCACACAGCGGCCCAGTGTGGACGTCATCACCGGGCTGATCAAAGCAAACTTCCCGGCCCGCATCTCGTTCCGGGTAGCCACCAAGGTGGACTCGCGCACCATCCTCGATAGCAACGGAGCCGAGGCGTTGCTGGGCCGCGGCGACATGTTGTACTTGCCGCCGGGCTCGGCTCGCCTGCTGCGGGTGCATGGACCGCTGGTGACTGAGAAGGAAATCGCCGATGTGGTGGAGTTCTGGCGGGCGCAGTCCAAGCCCACCTATGAACACCAGTATCTGGCGCCCCCGACCGAAGAGGGAGAAGAGGCCGAGGGTGGCGAAGAACCGGAAGCCGGCGATGACCCACTCTACAACGAAGCGGTGCGGATGATCGTTGAGATGGGGAAGGCCTCCACCTCCATCTTGCAGCGCCGCCTACGACTGGGCTACGGCCGTGCTGCCCGCCTGCTGGATATGATGCAGAGGGATGGCATCATCGGGCCCCCCGACGGAAGCAAACCCCGCGAGGTTCTCAGCCGGCCCGCATGGCTGGCCGAAGTGGACCAGCAGACACGCTGACCCGAAAACAACTGGTCTGGCTGGCCTCCTACCACAACTGCTTCTTATTGAATCGTCAGGCGCGGGAGTATCCAAATGAAAGAGGCGCGTAGTCTGCCGCCGCAGACGCAACTGGGCGCAGCACGGAAGGAGTCAGGCTGTCCCAGCTCGGACTCTGCGCGTAGCTCGAGGGCCCAGGCAGCCTTCCTCATCATCCGGGCTGCAACAATGTAGTCCAGCGATCCGGATCAAATGGGCCTGATCTCGCACTCGCCAGCAGCGATTACATACTTCCAGCTGCTGCACTACCCTCCGCACATGGTCGCGCATCACAAACCACTCTCGCGCCTCTTCGTGAGTCAGCTTCATGACAGCCTACCTCCAGGACCGGTAGCCTGGTTCTTTTTTGACACGGGTAGGTCAGTAACGCGATAGCCCGAAAGGCTCATTTCGAGGTAGTACGAGAGGTCCAGCACGCTGTGACGCACCGATAGCTTCTCCGATGGTCTTGCCCCGCTACGATTGCTCCACCTGCGGCACTTTGAACCTATTCTTCCCGAGGTAACGGCGCTTTTGAGGCTGGCGGCTAGCCTCGCTGGCCGAAGCTAGTTACTGCCTCCGTTTGACAGCCTCGCAACCCGCCACATAAAATGATTGGGGCCCTTTGGGCCAGGTAGCTCAGACGGTAGAGCGCAGCCCTGAAAAGGCTGGCGTCGGCTGTTCGATTCCGTCCCTGGCCACCATGTTTCAAACACTTGCAGGCACCCCTCCGGTCAGTTTCATTCCATTTCATTCCAAAAACTAACCTTGGTCTGCCGAGGTTCGCCCTCAGTGGAATGAGTATCGGTGGGGAGTGCCCAGGTTGCGCGCCCTCGCCTCGGAGGGACGTGGTTGGTGATCGTGGTCCACCAAGACAGCACAGTCCGAGCACAATAGTTTTGAATGTTGGCAAGGCCGGAACCTACAAAACCATCGAAACCTGCCTCCGCAACGAGGCAGGCAGGCGCGGAAGAGTATGGCGACAGATGCACTGGAAAGCGTTCTGAAAGCGTCCCGTGTTGCGGACGTGAAAAACCCTGTGGGCGCAACCCGCAAAGCAACTGGAAGCGTTCCAAAGCGTTCTGGCTATGATTGTGACGCCTGCCTGAACTGTGGTTCTGCGCTCTCTCCGCGGCGGCGGCGGGGATCGCAAAGGAAATACTGCTCCCCGAGATGCAGAAAGGATGCCTGGATTCAGAAGAAGGCCAAGTAAAAGCCAATGACACTCCGGCTCTCGTTCCGATCCAGGATTGTGGTAGCTTCTTTGCACGGCGGTTCTCCTATGACGTTTTGTCCAGTCCGCCGTGTCTTTCGCTAGAGACTGGACCCAGGAGCTCAAACGGATTCATGGGGAAGAACAAGAAGAAAAAGAGAATCCGCGCCCCGAACAAAAGTAGGCGCCGGATCGTCGCCTCGCCGCAGCCTAACCGCGGGGGGCGTCCGTCACTCATGACCGAGGAGGTCCGCGATCGCTTGTGTTCCGCCCTGGCCGATGGGAATCATTTCGATACCGCCTGCAGCTACGCCGGGATCGGGTACAGCACTTTTCGTAGCTGGATGGTCGCCGCTCAGGAGTCCGATGCCGAACCCAAGTTATTGGAGTTTCTGGAGGTGATAACGCGCGCGATGCACGAGGCGGAGTTCTATGCGGTCAAGAGCGTGAAGGACCAGATGACCAAGGATTGGCGGGCCGCGATTGCGTTCCTGGAGCGGCGTTTTCCGCAGAAGTGGGGTCGGCGCGAGCGGGTGGAGGTGACCGGCAGGGGCGGTGGCCCGATCAGCCTGGTCGCCGAGGCCAAGAGGGCGCTGGCGGTCCCGGAGATCAGGCAGGCGTTGAACCCAGATCGCGAAGTATGCGCCGCCGGCCTTGCCCGAACCGGAGGGAAACGGGGGGCAATTCCCCGGCAGCACCCCTTAGGCGTCGTCCTGGATGGTTTTGCCCCCACCGAGCATCCAGGGGGCCGCCACAATCAATTCTGAGGGCACTTGTCCGGTTAGCGCGTTATACATCCATGTGGGCGGTGTGGCAGCATAGGTAAACGGTAACCGACAAAGGAGAACCTATCTGCCAAGTCCGAGCCAACTCTTGCCGTTTCACAGAATTACTGCAGCCTGAGAGGGTATCAGCGGCGAGGCAGGTTGCCGAGACGACGGGCTTTCAGGACCCGGCGAGGACCGCTCGGAGCCCCCAGAGAGAAGAACTGTGCTGGAAGGGCTCAGTTGGAGGCCAATGGGTGTACACTCACGAGTGCCGGAGGGCCAAAAAACTAATTCCGGCCAAATGGCTGCGAGACTCATCTTCTGAAGCTGCAGCCCGCAGATCTCTTGCGATTCATGGCGCTGTCCGCTCCCGTCGGCGCGGGCAGCGCCATGGTTCCAAAGGTCGTGCCCGAATCGAAAGCAAGGAAGTTGAGCCAGCTTTAGCTGGTTTTCGGGAGTTCAGAAATGAGAACCCGAATTACGTCTCTTCTCATCCTGTTCTTTGCGGCCAATCTTGCGCATGCCCAAAGCGACGCGCAGCAGGTTGGCGCGATCCTCGGTGAGGAAGTGTTGCCCGCCTCGGTGGCGAATTTTCAGGTGCGGGACTTCCTTCTCGAACGCATCGCCGATCCACCATCACCCTCCAGCGCGCAAGACTGGACTGCTCAGGCGAGGCGCCTGCGCGCACACCTCTTAAACGATGTGGTGTTTCATGGTTGGCCCAAGGAGTGGGTCAACTCCCCTCCGAAATTCGAAGACCTCGGAGTTTTTGCTTCGGGTCCCGGATACCGAATGCGGAAACTTCGATATGAGATCGTTCCGGGATTTCTCTCCACTGCCATTCTGTTCTGTACGAGCCTGAAAGATTGTCTGGGAAGGTTCCGGCGATTCTGAATGTCAACGGGCACGCTGTAGCCCCCGGGAAAGCCAGTGAATACAAGCAAAAGCGCTGTATCAACTTCGCAAAGCGAGGCATGCTGGCCCTCAATCTGGAATGGCTGGGGATGGGGGAGCTTGGTGCCAGAGAGAACCAGCATTGGTTCGGGGCGCATTTGGACCTGGTGGGAGCCCATGAGCTGGGGTTGTTTTACCTCGCCATGCGACGGGGCCTGGACTATCTGGAGCAGCACCCGAATGTGGACCGAAGCCGTCTGGGGATGACCGGCCTCTCGGGGGGCGGTTGGCAGACGATCATCCTCAGTTCCCTTGACGAACGCGTAGCGGCGGCAGTGCCCGTGGCGGGTTTTTCATCACTGCGGCTTCGCATGGAGGTCCGCTGGTATGGCGACCTCGGGGACGTGGAACAAACGGCTGCCGACGCCTTCGCGGGTGTCGATTATTCGCACTTGGTCGCCCTCCGGGCGCCCCGGCCAACCTTGTTGATCTACAACGCGGAGGACGACTGCTGCTTTCGCGCACCGCTGGTCAAACCCCTCATTTTTGATGCGATCAAGCCGATCTTCAGCCTGTATGGTCAGCAGGAAGCGCTGGCTTGGCACGAGAATACGGATCCGTCCACTCACAATTTCCAGCGGGACAACCGCATTCAGACTTATCGGTTTTTCAACCGGCATTTCGGCCTGCCCGGCCCGGAGGACGAGATCCCGTCCAGCGCCGAGGTCAAATCGATCGAGGAGCTGGAAGTGGGACTCCCGAAGGACAACCTGACGATCTTAGGACTGGCCCGCAAATTCGGCGCGGAGATCCGCCGAGCTCCAATCCCCCCGGACGCAGCTTCTCGACGCGCCTGGGCTGCGTCAGAGAGAGAGAAACTCCGGCAAGTCGTGCGGTATGAACCGGTCGCGATCAGCAGCCCGTGGGCGATCGCCAACACCAAAAACAAGGGGATCGAGACGGTATCTTATCTGTTCCGGATGGCGAACGGGCTGAGTGCGAACGGAGTCTGGATCAAAGCGATTGAAACTCCAGCCCATGCTCCTGCAACCATCGTCCTTCATGACCAGGGGAAGAAGGCGGGCGCAGCCGATGTTTCTGATCGCGTGAACCGAGGCGAGAATGTGCTTGCCCTGGACCTCGTGTTTGTCGGTGACGCATGGTCGAAGTCGAGCCAGGGCCCCTTTTACGGCTACGTCGGTCCAGCACTCTACGTGCAGTTTGTTCACAGCGTGGGAGACCGTCCTTTAGGCTTGCAGGCAGCTCAGCTCATCGCGATTGCCAGGTGGATGCAATCGCGCACGGGAGGAGCGAAGGTGCGGTTGGAAAGCACAGGAATCCGCAATCAAGTCGTCGCTTTGGTCGCTGCGGCACTTGAACCTGAGCTCTTCTCGAACTTGCTGGTCCATGTCGGGATGCGGAGTCTGGCGTACTTGCTCGAAAAGCCTGTCGAATTTCACGAGCCTGCCGAGCTCTTCTGGCTGGACTTTTATAAAGAATTCGACCTGGACCGATTGGAAGCTCTCGGAGACCCGGCCAAGGTGACCGTCGAGCGCCACGTGGAGGACGACGGGAAAAAGAAGTGAAGTCCCGATCAGGATGCTCGCGGCGAAATCAACGAGTCTCAGTTTCGATCTGCAACGCGTGCGTGTTGTGGATCTCACGAAGCCCCTGGATCCGCCGACGGAACGTCGTCGGTGTGCTCTTCGGCGTTCCCCCTTGAAAATAAGCAAGTTCGGGGAGTGCGCAACCTGGGTCGCTACGCGACATGCCGAGGAAAATGGAAGCGGTTACGATAAACGTCCCCCTCTCCAAGCAGCCGGCGCCAATCCATGGTTTCATCGGCTTCCACTCGGAGCACACGTGGTGACAGCTCTCTAGAGTCGAAACAGCAACCACACCGCCGCCACCAGGCCTGCCACCAGCATCGAAGAGATTCCAAGCCCCATAAGGTCCTCGCGATAGGCCCTGAAGAACCCCACACCGCTTGCGGCCCTTCGCAGCTGCAGCAGGTTGGTGAGCAGAAGCTGTTTGCCTTCCTCGGCCATTTCACGCGGAGGCTCGATGCTACCGGAGTGAGCGTCGGGTTGGTCCGTTGAGGACGAATCAGCGCCATCGGCGGTTATCGGAGCGTCCGACGGCGTGTGGAGCCGCGCGAAAAACGGGGTGACCTCGGCTTCCGACTCGGGCGAAGTCACCAAGCTCACCACCACCAGGCTCACGATTCCCGCCGCAAACGCGATGAAGAAAACCGTCGGGTCCCAGTGGTCGAGCCGCTCGCCCCTCACCCAGTAGAGCGCGAAGTTCGTGGCGAGCGAGACCACCAGGCTGGCCAGAGACCCCCAGCGGTTAGCACGCGGCCACACGAGCCCGCTCACGATGCTGATGCCCATGTAAGTGGCGAGGGTCTCGGTAAGGAGGAACGAGTAAAGAACGCGCTCGATCAGAAACAGCGCGTAGAAGACGCCGAGCAGCGTAATCACCAGGCCACTTACGCGTCCCACCCACAGGTAGTGCCGGTCGGTACGGTTGGGGCGCAGGTGGCGGCGATAGAATCCAAACGTAAAGAGCGCGCCGCTATCCACCATAAACGCTGAGCACGTGGACATGTTGGCTGCCATGACGCTCGCGATCAGCAGGCCCAGCGCGCCCGGGAAGAGTAGGTGCCGGCAGGCAAACCCAAAGGCGTCCTCGGGATCGTCGAGCGAAGTGACTCCGAACGTTCCCTTCGCCACGAGGACGGCGACCATAAGCCCTACGATCGCCCAGCCCACCGTGCAGAAGCGCTTCACGTAGCTGCCAAAGAAAAACCCCACGCGGCAGGTGAACTCGTCCTTGCCGGTGCCGACGGCGGCCAGCATGTGCGGCTGCGCCATGACGCCGATCAAGCCGTTCATGGTCAGCATGAGGATGAACCAGACGCCTAGCCCCTCAGGCGTCGCGAGCGAGGTCATCGGCCCGGGAAGCGTCTCTCGAATGCCGGAAATCCCGCCCACCGCGCTCCATCCCAGCGGAATCAGTATGAAGGAGAGCGCGATGATGAGGAATGCCTGGAAGAAATCGGTCCACGCCGTCGCCACCAGCCCGCCGACGAAGCTGTAGGCGAGGAAGATCACCGTCATGCCGATGACGATGGCGTTGACACCGATCTCACCGCCTGCCGCCTGGCTGATCACCTTGCCCGCGCCCTTCAGCATGCTGGCCGTGTTGATCGTGAAAAAGGTCACCGCGAAGAGCGTGTAGATGCCGCCCATCCACGGGCCGTAGC
>JAKZXP010000209.1:0-6493 GCA_047514915.1 Terriglobia bacterium | reverse complement strand
GCTCCACGTTGAGCTGGCGCTTGGGAATGTCGAACACGATCGTGTCGCCGTCGCGCAAGGCAGCAATCGGCCCACGCACAGCGGCTTCCGGCGCCACGTGGCCGACCATGATGCCGTGAGTGGCGCCGGAGAATCTGCCGTCGGTCATCAGCGCCACGGACTCGCCCAGGCCTTGCCCGACTAAGGCCCCGGTCACCCCCAGCATCTCCCGCATCCCTGGCCCGCCCTTGGGGCCTTCGTAGCGGATCACCAATACGTCCCCGGCCTTGATCTGGCGCTGCTGCACGGCCTGCATGGCGTCCTCTTCGCGGTCAAACACGCGCGCGGTGCCCTGGAAGCGCGTTGCCTTCTTCCCGGCGATCTTCATCACGCCGCCCTCGGGAGCCAGGTTGCCGCGCAGGATGACCAGACCGCCGTTGGGCGCCAGCGGCTGCGCCAGCGGCTGGATCACCTGCTGGCCGGCCGTCTCGGTGGCCGCGCGCGCTTCTTCGCCGATGGTTTTCCCGGTGACGGTCAGCTCGTCGCCATGGAGAATCCCGGCTTCGAGCAACCGTTTGGCGCCCACGCCGACGCCGCCCGCCAGGTACACGTCATTGGCGACATAGCGGCCCCAGGGCTTCATGTTGGCCAGCAGCGGCGTGCGGGCGCTGATGCGGTCGAAGTCGTCTATGCTGAGCTCGACCTCGGCCTCCTGGGCCACTGCCAGCAGGTGCAGCACGGCGTTGGTGGAGCCGCCCGTGGCCGCCACCGAGGCGATGGCGTTTTCGAGCGAGCGCCGGGTCATCACCTGGCGCGGCAGGATGTTGTTGCGCAGCGCCTCCATCACGAGCTGGCCGCAGCGAAACGCCTCGTCCAGCTTTTCCCGGACCACGGCCGGCACCATGGCGCTGCCCATCGGGGAGATGCCCAGGATTTCAAACGCGGTGGCCATGGTGTTGGCCGTGAACTGGCCGCCGCAGGCGCCTGCGCCGGGACAGGCGGTGTTCTCAATGGCGCGAAGTTCCTCCTGGGTGATCCTGCCCGCCGCGCAGGCCCCGACCGCTTCAAAGACATCTTGAATGGTCAGGTCACGCCCGTTGTACTTGCCCGGCATGATGGCCCCGCCATAGAGCATCAGCGAGGGGATGTTCAGCCGCGCCAGCGCCATCACGGTCCCTGGGATGGTCTTGTCGCAGCCGGAGATGGCCACCAGGGCGTCGAACATGTTGCCCCGCGCCACCAACTCAATGGAGTCGGCGATCAGCTCGCGGCTGATCAGCGACGTCTTCATTCCTTCGGTGCCCATGGTGATCCCGTCCGAGACGGTGATGGTGTTGAACTCCATGGGCGTGCCGCCCGCTGCGCGAACGCCTTCCTTGATCTTGGCGGCCAGCTCGCGCAGGTGGTAGTTGCAGGGGCCGATCTCGGTCCAGGTGTTGGCCACGCCGACGATGGGGCGCGAGAGGTCCTCGTCGGTGAATCCCACTGCCTTCAGCATGGAGCGCGCTGGCGCCCGGTCCGGTCCCTGGGTGATGGTGGAAGAGGGCATGCATGTTCTCCGATTAGGAAGTTAGTCGCAGGGAATCATACCATCGCCACGCACGCCTTGGCGCCGGGCTATGCGGGGACAGGGGGGTGGATTCAGTCGAGGGGTGGTAGTGGGTCAGTTTCCGATAAGCCGACTATTCGCCCAACTGAAACCGGGCCAACTGAAACCGGGATTGATAAACGCTAGCCCGTTAGTAGGGATCTATCCGGCATTGCTGGGGACAGGGCGGTGTATCTCGTGCCGCTTGGACTCCGTCAGTTGGGCAGCGGAAGACCACGCAACTGGCGGGGTGGCCACGTTGACTCGCCTGCGGGCGGGGCGTAGCATGGCCGCACAGCGGAAATCCCCGGGGAGGCGCCACATGAAACCTCAGGTCCTCGTCTTGATCCTGTTTGCGACCAGCCTTGCATCTGCCCAAGCGCCTTCAGCGGCACCAAAGTCACTGAACAACATTGAAGGACTAGGACTGCGCACCCATGGTGGGGGCGAGGCTGGCCCACAATATTACACCAGCCAGAAGGTGGGGATAAGGATTCTTCTGCCTCCAGGATGGGTTTTCCTGGCTGAACAGAAGGCCTCGTTTGCACAGCGGGCGATGGTAGTCCTCGGCCAGCCGGGGACACCCGTCACGGTGAGCCTTACACGGAGATTCCTTGCGGCATCACCGCAACTTTACTGGAGACTGTGGGAAAGAGACTTGATAGAAGCAAGCGGCGATTATCGCAGGCTTTCAGAACAGAAGGTAACTCGTGGTGGGCTAGAAGGTACGAAGATTTTGTTTGACACGAGAATACTCAATGTCAAGTACCGATCCTTGGTGGAAATCTTTTCAGCCCGAGAGGAGCATTTCCTCATCGCCGCCCAGGCTCCCGAAGAGGTTTTTGATCGTTATGTGGATACCTTTACGCAAATGCTTAGCTCGGTTCAGTTCCCCGGTCTTGAAAAATCATCGTCTGCCACAGACCTCACCCCTCCCGTCCAAGGCGAGCTTGGCAACGCAACGGCACGCATTAACTTAGGGAACGCATTTGCTGGCCAGGGGAGGCTGGACGAAGCCGTTGCCCAATACCGCGAAGCGACGCGCTTGGACCCAAACGACGCTCTCGCGCATATCTTCCTGGGGAGTGCACTTTACCGTCAGGGAGACCTGAAAGTGGCCACCGCCGAGTACCGCGAAGCCATTCGCATTAATCCGAACTCCGGTTTGGCGCATACGATGATGGTGCTCGCACTTGCGGACCAGGGCAAGCTCGACGAGGCCATTGCGGAAGGCCGCCAGGCCATTCGGCTCAGCCCGAACTTCGCCGCGGCCCACAACGACTTGGGGTTTGCGCTCTACCGTCAACGCAAACTCGATGAAGCTATCGCTGAGTTCCGTGAAGCAATCCGGCTCAACCCAAACTCCGTCACGGCGCACGTCAACCTGGGGAATGCACTCGATGACAGTGGCGACCCCGAGGGGGCTATGGCCGAATATCGGGAGGCGATTCGGCTTAACCCCTTCAGCGCAGGAGCCCACCGCAACGTCGGGGTAATCTACTACAGACAAGGAGATTTACAACGCGCAGAAGTTAAGTTCCGCCAGGCAGTGGAACTGGACCCGGATTATCTGAACGCAAGGGTCGCCCTCGCAAAAGTTCTCCTGAAGAAGAAAGATTTGGATGGAGCAGTCAGGGAATGGCGAGAGGCAGTCCGGATTGCCCCCAACGACACTGCGGCACGCACCGGGCTCGGCGACGCCCTCGCTCTTCAGGCCAAACTGGACCAGGCCATCGCCGAGTTCCGCCAGGCGATCCGGCTCGACCCCAATCTCGCCGAGGCGCACACCAAATTGGCCTTCGGTCTTTACCTCATGGGGAAATATCGTGAAGCATGGCAAGAGGTTCACGAAGCTCAGAAATTGGGTGCGAAAGTCCCTCCAAGAGTTCTTGCTGAGCTCAGAAAGAAGATGGCGGAGCCAGGAGAGGAAGTGTCTCAGGCAACCACGCCTAACGCAGAAGAGGCTGAGGCACATTTCAAGCTCGGGGCCAGATCTGCCAAGCAGGGGAAACTGGACGAGGCCATTGCCGAGTACCGGGAGGCCATTCGCATCAACCCGAACCTCGCTATTCCACACAACGACCTGGGTTACACACTAGCTGAGCAGGGCAGGCTGGATGAGGCCATTGCAGAATATCGGGAAGCCATTCGCCTAGACCCAAACTTCATTATGGCACGCGGCAACCTAGGGGTCGCATTCCGCCGTCAGGGGAAACTTGACGAGGCCATCGCTGAGTTCCGCCAGGTGATCCGTATCAAGCCGAACGATGTCCAGGCTCGCGCCTTGTTAGGGGGCGCACTCAGCGACCAGGGCAAACTCGACGCCGCTAGTGCCGAGTTCCGCCAGGCGGTCCGTATTGACCCCAATTCCGCTGACGCCCATACCATACTAGCGAATGTACTCCGCCGCCAGGGCAGGCTGGATGAGGCCATTGCGGAATACCGCGAAGCCATTCGCCTGAACCCGAAGTACGCGGACGTGCACTATAACCTGGGTCTCGCACTCCGGGATCAGGGCAGTCTTGATGACGCCATTGCTCAGCTCCGGGAGGCGATTCGCCTAGACCCGGCTGACCCTAAAGCCCATACCATCCTGGGGGTCATCCTCTCTCGCCGGGGCAAACTCGAAGAGGCCACGGCCGAATACCGTGAGGCAATTCGGATCAACCAGAACGATGTGGTAGCTCACTTTGAACTGGGCAAGGCGCTCTTCAACCAAGGAAAACTTGATGAAGCGATTGCTGAGTACCGAGAAGCCATTCGACTCGCCCCGAATCTCGCTGCGGCACACAGCAACTTGGCTGTAGCTCTCTATCAGGTTGGCGAATTTTCTAAAGCATGGCAAGCGGTTCACGAAGTACGGAGATTGGGTGGCAACGTACATCCAAGATTCCTTACCGCCCTAAGGAAAAAGATGCCGGAACCAGATTAGATTCGGCGTTGGCGCATCAATCGGCCTCGGTTTGATGTTTGGAGGTGCGGGGGAGCGAAAAAGCATACGCCAGCCGCCCTGTGGACTCAACTTCAGATCGCCATGGCCTTTTTGGGGGTGGCATCGCAGTTCGCTTTGCCGTTCCGCTGACTTATTGGGTCTGTTTCCTGCCCCAAACCTGCCTCGCTGCTAATACTTTCTCAAGCTGCCGTAATTATCCGAAACGGGAAGAATTGGCTCAGACTTGGCAGATAGATCCCTACTAGTCGGTTAGTGTTTACCGATGCTGCCACGCCGCCCAAGTGGATGTATAACGCCCTTTCCGGCTTAAGAGCGGATCATCGAGTTAATGATCATTCAGATGCTGGGGGTTAATGATCATTCAGATGCCGGCCGGTTACTGAGCGCCTCGCAACCACTCGCCAACGGCGCGATCCATCTCTGGATAGTCCAGGCGGTAGACAGAATACAGCGCCGCCTCTACCGGTCGCCCTTCTGCCAAGCGGTTGAGCAGACGCTCCAGTTCGTGCATGCCGTAGCGGCGGACAAGGAATTCGGTGGCGGCCAGCGACTGGGCGTAGGCCACGGAGGCCATGCCCGGACCTAGTTGGACGAAAGACTCTTCAAGCCCTGGCCATGGGAGCAGCTGGTGAGCCATCCGCAATTCGGCCAGGCGCCGGTTCCCTCTCACGCTCGCCCCCTCCAACACCTGCGCCAGGCCCTCATTGAGCCAGGCGGGACACTGCCCCCCGGTTTTAGCCCAGACCAGGGAATGCACCAGTTCATGTTTGAGCACCGTCGAGAGTTGAGATGTGACACTGGAGAGGCCCTCGACCGGAATACGCATTCGTCCGTTATTCAGAGCCCCTGCCCAGGAGGGGGCGCGGGTCACATCGCGGAATGCCTGGTCGGTATACAAGATGACAACGATGGGTTCGCGCAAGGAAGCGTCCAGCTGGCGGTCCAGCTCCTGGTAGTGTCGTTCCAGCACTTCCAGGATTTCCCGGCGGAAGGCGGGAGTCACCTGCCGCCCCTCAAACCGCAAGGTGAAGTGGCCGCTGGAGGTCTGCTCATAGTGAGTTTCAGCCACAGTTTCGCGCTGGGCGCGCTCTAGCATGCGCTGGACATCGCTGTCCGGAGCCAGCGCCAACGACTTTCGCCAGGCGCGAATGGCGTCATCCGTGCGGTCTGAAAAGTACTCGGCAAACCCCAGGAACTTCCAGACCTGGGGGGAGTTGGGAGCGACCAGGCGGGCCCGCAGCAGCCACTCGCGCGCCGCCTGGTATTGCTGCTTGTGGAGTAACAGCGCACCGTGGGCCACCGTCAGGTGTGGATTTCCGGGAAATGCCGAGACGCCCTGTCGCGCCAGCGCCAGGGCGGCATCGGTGCGGCCGTGGCGCATTTCGTACTCGATGGCTGCCAGAAAAACGGTGGCCAGCCTACGCCGACCCGCATCGTCCAAGTTTGGGTTCAGGTTTGACTGGCGGGCGAGCGCCTCCAGGTACGCATGGTCTAGCTCGCCACTGGGCAGCACCGGCGCCTTGCCAGGCGCCGGAGGGAGCGGTATCGGTGGCATCGGCGTTGAGGCCGCGCGCCGCGGGGCCGCAGATCTCGCGCGAGTGCCTTCTCTTTCAATGCGCGCCACCAACGAGCGGGGCAAGGCATAGGTTCCCGCCTCGGTCTCATAGGAAACTCGTGAGCCTTCCTCGCGGACAGAGCTGGCAACGATGCGTCTTCCATTCTTCAGGATGATGATGTCGGCTGCCGTGGGCAGTGGCACCAGCCCCAACAACAGCCAGACCAACCCTGGCAGCAGCAAACGCATCATGCGATTTTACACACAATGGCAGGAGTTCACGGCTGCGGCGATGATTTATTAGTTCCTTATTTGTCAAGTACGTTGACTTGTGTTCAAACAGCCGGCCACGATGAAGCGGGTTGCTGGTTGGGCCTTTCTTCTGGTTGCCTTCCTGTGCGTTTGCGGTCATGCGGGG
>JAKZXP010000208.1:0-3384 GCA_047514915.1 Terriglobia bacterium | reverse complement strand
CCTTCGGGCCCTAGCCTTCAGCCACAGGAGACCCGGCCAGAAGCTCACGGCCTCAACGGTCAGCGTAGCCGAGGCTGCGCAGCGCCTCCTCATCTTCCTTGCTGAGGCGGCCCTCCGGCTTCAGCTTGCGGTTGGTGTGCTGGAACCAACCGCTGACTTGTTCGCGGTACGCCTTCGATTCCGAAGCGCTGACTTGCTTCAGGAGACGCTCCATTCGCGCGGTCTCATCCAATTGGTAGACCTGCAGATGTTTTTTGCCGCCTTCCAGCACCACCTTGCGTCTGCCGGCCGCAAACCCGAGCAGGGAGGGCACCATCTTGCTCCGGCCCCACCGCAACATCCAGCTCAGCCAGCTGGGAGCCATCAAGGCGGGTTCGGCGTAGGTCAGGAAGTAGACCGATTCTCGCTTGGACAACGGCTCAGAACCCTCGACGAAACTCCTTAGGCTCCGGCCTTCCAGTGGAAGGCGGTGAGCGATGCCAAGGTAGTCCAGGATGGTGGGTATCACGTCCAGCAGCCCGACATCTTTCGTAACAGTTCCTCCCGGGGGAATCACTCCCGGGTAGGAAACAACCAGCGGGATGCGCACGATCGGCTGATACAGCCTGTCGCTGTGGCCCCAGTAATCGTTCTCGCCCAGGCTCTCCCCGTGGTCGGCCGTCAGCGCGATTAGGGTTCGGTCGCGGACCCCCATCTCCGTTAGCTGGCCCAGAATTTGCCCGACATAGTGGTCCGTGTAGGCAATCTCACTGTCATAGGCGAGCTGCCGCTCGGTCATCTTCGAAGCCGGAGTGACCCTGGTGGGCACCGAGGCCGCGGAGGAAGCGGTGGTCGCGGGCAGATGCGCAAATTGCGGGTGCAGGCGATAGGGACCGTGGGGATCGAAATAGTGCACCCAAAGGAAGAAGGGCCGGCCCCGGCGTTTCCTCAGCCAGCGCAGGGCCGCCGCCGTCACCTGCTGGCCGGTGCGGGCGCTGAGCACCAGCCTGTAGCGATAGTCAAACTCTTGGTTGTAGACATTGAATCCGCGGCCAAGCCCGGTAAGTTTCTTCTTCAGCACCCAGGCACTCACAAAGGCGGCGGTCCGATATTTTTGGCGACGCAAGATCTGGGCCAGCGTGACGGGCCGCGGGCGCGCCGACATCCCCACCCCGTTGATGAAAGCTCCGTGCTGTTGCGGGTACAGCGAAGTCATCAGGGAGACATGGGCCGGCCCCGTCAGCGGGATGGGGCTGTAAGCGTTCTGAAACAGGACACCCTGGGCAGCCAGCTGGTCAATGTGGGGAGAGGTTCGGCGCGCGTAGCCGTAGCAGGATAGACGGTCTGCCCGTAGTGTATCAATGGTGATCAGGACAAGGTTGGGCCGGGGAGTGCGGTTCTTGTCCTGCCCCCCCGCCAGAACCAGCGGGGCCATCAAACCCAGCCAAGCAACCAAAGCCAACTTTCGCATCCATACCTCCGTTGGTGCGCTGCAGCACGGCCGCCGGATCCTCTTGCTCTGCTGCGCCCAGGCTCGAGAAATGAACAACCTTCTGCCCGGACGCGGCCGGGGTCCCCGGCGAAACCAGACCTACATCTGCCGGAGCCCATGTTACGGCATCACGCCGGTCTGATTCAGCAGAATTTTCGATTGTTCGCCTTCGCTGCCGGCACACCTCACGGCCTCTGTTGGCTGTTGGCTAAAGAAATACCCGGTGGCAGTCGGATGTTGAGCAAGTGTGGTAGATTCAGGGAAATATGCCGCCACAGACACCAAGCTGGAGACCTGCGAGCGGGGTAAGGAGCCACGCGCTCGCCCGACGGGTTGCTCGAAGGCTCCATCTGGGACAGCGGATCGCCGTTTGGTCTGTGCTGGTGGTCGCGCTGGGAGGCCTGCTTCTCGGCGCGGTGGTTCGCCAGCGACAGGCTGCCGAGGCTCTGCTGGAGCAAGAGGCGCACCTGGCGGCGCAGCAAGCCCACTTGCTGGCCTCGCGCCGGACCGTGCGCGTAGAGAAACGCCTGCCAGCTCGCAGCACCTTCAGCGAGTTTCTGGAAGACGCCGGCGTGGACGCGGCTACGGTGCGGAAGGTGGTCGAGGACGCCCGCCCGGTCTACAACCTGGCGCGGGTGCGAGCCGGAAACCGGGTGAGCCTGGTGACCTCCGCACAGGGGGAGCTGCGAGCCCTCGGTTATCAAATTGACGCCGACCGCCTGCTGTGGGTCACCAAGCAAGCCGGCAGCTACCACGCAGAACTGCGGGCCATTCCTTACACTGTCAGTGTCGCGGGCGTGGCCGGTCTCCTCCGTCACTCGCTCTTCGAGGCGGTGGCCGAGCAGGGTGAAGGCGACCTGCTGACTCTCGAGATCGCCGACATCTTCGGATGGGACATTGATTTCAGCACCGACCCGCGCCCAGGAGATACATTCCAGGTGCTGGTGGAAAAGAAGACTCTCAATGGACAGCGCTGGGGTTATGGGCGCGTGCTGGCAACCCAGTACCGCAATGCTGGTCATCTTTACCAGGCTGTGTTGTTCCGCGATCCCTCCGGCAAGCCGGCGTATTATTCCGCCAGCGGGAAATCGGTGGCGAAGGCCTTCCTCCGTTCTCCTCTGAAATTCGGCGCCGCGGTGACCTCCGGCTTCAGCCACCGCAGGTTTCACCCCATTCTGAGGCGCTACCGCCCCCATTTGGGCGTCGACTACCGGGCCCCGGTGGGCAGCGCTGTCCAGGCCGTCGCCGATGGGCGTGTAGTATCGGCCGGTTGGGATCGCGGCGGCGGAAAAACAATTCGGCTCCGCCACGCCAAGAGCTACGAGACCTACTACCTGCATCTTTCGCGCATCCTGGTGCGCCGCGGCCGGCGGGTCCAGCAGGGACAGATCATTGGCCGCAGCGGCGCCACCGGCATGGCCACCGGCCCGCACCTGGATTTCCGCGTGAAACAGGGCGGCAGGTTTCGCAATTTCCTGAAATTGAAGCTTCCCCCGGCGCGTTCGGTCTCTCACGAAGACTGGGACGAGTTCGTTGCGGTCCGGGATAAAATGCTTGCCCAACTGGCAGAGTTGGAGGCAAGACAAGACAGCCCGACCCCAGAGACAGCCGATTGAGCGCGTGTCATGGAGCGGACCGTCAGGTACAGCGGGCTGCTAGTGTCGTGTCCCGGAAAAACGTTGCCTATGTTTGTGTGCCTGTGAGACCGCTTGCTGACGCGCGCGGCTCTGTATTTTCAACGCGCTTCCGAGCCACGAGCGTGAGCGAGTGGTCATGAACCTTTGTGGCCAATTTCTGGGACGCGACACTAGTAGCCACCCGGTCGCGGCGAGCGGCGCGGACTTAGTCGCCAAGGAGAAACTTCATCGTCGCGTAGAATTGTAGCAAGAACAGGGCCAGCAGCAGCGCCGCGG
>JAKZXP010000207.1:0-5546 GCA_047514915.1 Terriglobia bacterium | reverse complement strand
TCCTCGTGCTGCTTCATGTAGGAGTAGCTCTTGGTTGAACCCTCGTGATCGTTGAAGGCGACACACGGGGAGATGATGTCCAGCAGGATGGCGCCGCGGTGGGAGGTGGCCGCCTTCAACAGGGCCAGCAGTTGCTTCTTGTCGCCGGAGAACGAACGGGCCACGAACGTGGCGCCTAACTGAATCGCCAGGGCGCAGCAGTCAATCGTTGGCAGGTCGTTGACGGCGCCGCTCTTCAGCTTCGACCCCGTGTCGGCCGTGGCCGAGAACTGGCCTTTCGTGAGCCCGTAGACGCCGTTGTTCTCGATAACGTAGATGATGGGCAGGTTGCGACGCATGAGGTGGACAAACTGTCCGATGCCGATCGAGGCGGTGTCGCCATCGCCGCTGACCCCAATTTGAACCAGGTTGCGATTGGCAAGCGCCGCTCCGGTCGCCACCGAGGGCATCCGGCCATGGACGCTATTGAAGCCGTGCGAGCCTTGCAGGAAGTAGGCGGGCGTTTTGCTGGAGCAGCCGATCCCGCTGAACTTGGCTACCTGGTAGGGGTCGACCCCCAGATCGTAGAAGGCGTCGATGATGCGCTCGGAGATGGCGTTGTGGCCGCAGCCGGCGCACAGTGTGGTTTTGTTGCCGCGGTAGACGGCCAGATCCAACCCGACTCGGTTCAGTTTCTGAGGCGTGGCGCTCATCTTGCCGCTGCTTTCTGCTCGGCCGGGATTGCTTCCTGAGCGAGGATGCCGTCGGTCACGCTGCGGGCATCCACCGGGAGGCCGTTGTAGTGGCGAATGCTGCGCAGCTTTTCGACGTCGCCCAAGGCCAGGTCAACCCGAAGCAGGTTGTACATCTGGCCGTCGCGGTTCTGTTCCACCACGTAGATGCGCCGGTGGCTGTGAATGAACTCCTTGACTGCGTTGGTAAACGGGTAGCTCCGCAGACGCAGGTAATCGGTTTCCATGCCCTGCTCAGCGCGAAGCTGGTCGCGTGTTTCGACGATGGCCCAGTGGGTAGTGCCAAAGGCGATGATGCCCACCTCCGCACCATGTTCGTCCGCCTCCGCAGCTGGCAGCATCTGGCGCGCGGTTTCGAACTTGCGGGCCAGCCGGTCCATGTTGTTCTCATAGTCGGCGGAGCGCTCGGTGTACTCGGCATTCTCGTTGTGGCCGCTGCCTCGAGCAAACCAGGCGGCGCGGGGATGACGCGTACCGGGCAGTGTGCGGTACGGTATGGCGTCGCCATCCACGTCCTTGTAGCGCCCCCATTGCTTCACTCTGTCCAAGTCTTCTGCTGAGAGGACCTTGCCCCGCCGCAGGGACTTGGCGGGATAGGGAAACGGGTCCGACATCCAATAGTTCATCCCCAGGTCCAGATCACTCATGATGAACACCGGCGTCTGCAACTCGTCGGCCAGATCGAATGCCTCCTGGGCCATGGCAAAGACTTCGTCGACCGAGCACGGAAACAGCATCACGTGTTTGGTGTCGCCGTGGGAGAGGAACGCAGTAGACAGGATGTCGCCTTGCATGGTGCGGGTGGGCAGGCCGGTGGAAGGCCCGACGCGCTGAATGTCAAAGATCACCGCCGGCAATTCCACGTAGTAGCCCAGACCGACGAATTCCGACATCAGTGAGATTCCGGGACCGGAAGTGGAGGTCATGGAGCGAGCCCCGGCCCAGCTGGCTCCCAGAACCATGCCGATGGCGGCAAGTTCATCTTCCGCCTGAACGACGGCGAAGGTGGCCTTGCCGGTTTCCGGGTCGGTGCGGTAGCGCTCCAAGTACTGTGCCAGGGCCTCGCACAGCGACGAGGAAGGCGTAATGGGGTACCAGGTGGCTACCGTGACTCCGGCAAACATACAGCCGAGCGCCGCCGCGGAGTTCCCATCAATGATGATCTTGCCCCGGGTGGCGTTCATTGACTCGAGCCAGTAGGGGTCGCGCTTGGGAAGGTTCTGTTCGGCGTAGCTGTGGCCTACCTTCGCGGCGTTCCAGTTGAGCTCGGCGGCCTTGGCCTTCTTCTTGAACTGCTTGCGGAGCGCCTTCTCGACCTGGTCTATGTCAATGCCCAGCAGGCGCGCGACCACCCCGTCGTAGATCATGTTCCGGACCAGCCTGCGAAGCTTGGCGTCGGGGCAGCAGGTAGCCACCAGCTTGCCAAAGGGGACTGGGTAAAACACCAAGTCGTCGCGTAGCTGGTTCAGGTTCAGCGGTTCGTCGTAGACGACGGCGGCGCCTGGCGCCAAGCCTTGAACGTCCTCTCTAGCTGTTTCCGGGTTCATCGCCACCAGGAAATCAATTTCCTTCTTGCGTGCGACGTATCCATGTTTGTTGGCGCGGATGGTGTACCAGGTGGGAAGCCCAGCGATATTGGAGGGGAACAGGTTCTTGCCGGAAACGGGCACGCCCGTCTGGAAAATGGCGCGCAGCAAGACCATATTGGCCGTCTGGCTGCCGGAACCGTTCACGGTTGCGACCTGAATACTCAGGTCGTTAACGATGCGGTCCCGCTGAAGTTGCTGCAAGTCGGCTTCGCGTGTGACGGTCGCCGTGGTGGACATGCCCTCTCCCGGAGTGAGTGCCGCCTCCGAAACCTCTATTATAGCAAGATTAAGGGGCGGCGATGCTACTGGAGGAAAATCTCAGATAACTGCGATGGACACACGTGCTCAGGCCAGCAGCCGGCGGGCGTCTTCAATGGTGGCGCGCAGGGTGTCGGCCGGGTCGCGGAAGGTAGCCCCCAATGCCTGGCTCGCTTTGCTGTTATCCAGGTACCAGAAATGCGAGGCCATCTCCACTTCGGCCTGCGTTACCGGGAAGTATCTCGGAGCCAACGCGCGCACGACGGGGTTCAGGCGGGCCACCCATCTGGAGACGTTCGCTGAGACTCTTGTCCGGGGCGCCTTCACTCCCGAAAGGACTTCCAGGCGGTAGAAAAACTCGGCAAAGGTCCAGTTGGGTCCTCCAAGGAAATACCGTTCGCCGGCATTCCCTTTCTCCATCGCTGCTCCCAGGGCGGCTGCCGCGTCGCGCACGTCCAAGAAATTCAGCCCTCCTGGCGGCACGGCGAAAACCTTCTGGCGCAGGAACAGGATGACTTCCCGGATGGATCGGCCCTTCTGGTCGCCGGGCCCCAGCAGCAGGCTGGGATTGACGACCACCACAGGCAGTCCGCGCGCGCGGTGATACGACAGGGCCAGTTTCTCTTCGAAGATCTTGCTTAGATAGTAAGGCCAGCGTCCCACGACGTGGTTGGCAAACGGCTCGTCTTCCCGGTGGACGTCCGGCGAGCGGCTGACGGCAATCGTTCCGGAGGAGGAGACCAGAACCATCTTTTCGACACCAAACTCCAGGGCGGCCTCGCACAGATTGCGCGTCCCCTCCACGTGCGTGCGGTAGAGCAGAGGCGCCTGGCTGGGCTCGCGGGAGACCAGCCCGGCCAGGTGATAAACGCGCCAGACGTCGCGCATCGCCTTGCGGACCGCAGCGTGATCGCAGACGTCTCCCTGCACCACCTCTGCGTCCGTCTGGGTTTCGCTCCAGCGCCCGCTGCGCGTCAACAGGCGCAAGCCCGCGCCCGAGCTAGACTCGCGTATCCAGCGCAGCAGGTGAGTGCCCAGAAAACCGGTGGCGCCGGTAATCAGGATCTTGCTCAAGCCTGCCCGCCCTCGCGCAGTTGTTCCACGGCCTGCTGGATTCGTTCCGTCACTCGCAAGGTGGCCGCGTTGAACTTCATTCCCCGCCCAAGGGTCTCCGCCGCCATTTGTTCATAGCTGAGGACGGTGCCAACGCGGGCCCCCAGTCGCCGTGATCGCAACAGCGTCTTGCCTTTGGGAAGCGCCTTGCAGGTGCCTTGGAGATACATGGGCAGCACATCCACCTGGTTTCTCAGGCAGAGAGCAGCGGCTGTACGCTTGAACCGGCCCATACGTCCATCCAGGCTTCGCGTCCCTTCCGGAAACACCAACAGGTTGTTTCCGGCAGCCAGGCAGGCGTCGCCGTAAGGCAGAGCCCGGTGGAGCGGAATCTCCCGGTCCATGGGCAGGAGCTTGGTGCATTTCTGGCAGTAGGTGCGTTTCAGCTTGTTGTTGAAGAAGTAGTCGCTGGCAGCCAGCACGTACAACTTTTTCCTTTGCCGGCCCAAAACGTGAGCTACCAACCCGTAATCGAGGTGGCTCGAGTGGTTGCTGACGACCAGGAAGTTGTTGTTCTGCGGAATCTGCTCCCGGCCCTCCACGCGCACGTGGAACGCCAGGCTGAACACGAGCTCTTCGGCCAGATCCACGGTCCAGTGGGTAAGAGCCGCCAGGGACCGGAGTAGCGGATAGGTATCTTCCAGATGGTTGGAGAGAGAACTTACCGTACCGGTTCCTAGCTGGCCGAAGTGGTTTGCTTGGCTCTGCCGGCGCGCGGCGCCTTCATGCTCCGCACGAACTCGGGCCGGATCCATTTCTCGATGCCTTTGGTGTGTTTGTGTACCCAGTAATCTACCCAGTCAATATTCTCCGGGTCCCAGATCAACCGCTGGCGATCCGCCTCGGTGAGCTGGGCGTAGGTATCGCGGATATTGCGCGATTCGAAGATGAACCGGCAGCGCACCATGAAGGGCAGGTATTGGTCCAGAGTCTGTTCCCGCAAGGCAATCTCCCGCGAGAGCACGCGCAGGCGCCGGCTTAATTCCTGCAGGCGCTCCTTGCCCGGCAGGCGGCGGCGCTGGGAAAGGCCCGACAGGCGGGAAACGGCGCGCTTGCTCAGGCTGAGCAGCTTCCGCTTCAGGCCGCGCTGCACCTTCAGCTCTCGTTCGGTGACCGCCCGGGTCTCGATGTAGGCCCGGGCCATGTTCAGGATCTTGCTGCCCTCGCTTCTCCTGCGGTTGATCTTGCGGGCATACATGCCCAGAAAATTCACCAGCCGACGGTAGAGGACCGGGTTCACATCGGCGGTCCCGAGCTGGTAGATTTGATGGTGCCGGTTGCACAGAATGGCGGCGCTGGCGATCAGCATCGCTGCCGAGACCAAATCCACCGGCACGATTTCCAGCGGGTCTTCCTTTCGTACCGGCCAGCTTTTCACCCCCGCCGCCGCCATCAGGATCAGCGGCGCCGTGGTGCGGAATCCCTCAGTCCAGCCAGGGAAGGGGAAGCGAATCGCGGTGCCCACAATAGCCGGCCGCACGATGGTATAGGCCAGATCCCGCTCTCGCGCCAGGAACTGTTCGCCAAGGCTTTTCATGTAGGTGTAGGTGTTGATCCAACCCCAGTGCTGGGCCCTCTCCATCCCCAGTCGCACCAGTTCCTTGCGGAGCTCCATCGGATCGTTCTGGTAGCTCTGGCGCGCCGACTCGATTGCTTGTTCGCAGTATTTCAGCTCTTTGAGGCAATCGAAGCGATCATCGGTGGGCCCGTTGCGTCCAGGATAAAAGCCCGGGATGGTGCCGTCCTCCGGCACCATGCCTTCGTAGGCGCCCACGACGTAGCAGGTGGAGATGTGCACCAGGCGCGCGCCCAGGGTGCGGCACAGCTGGCTCGCGTTCTTCGTGCCGTACAGGTT
>JAKZXP010000206.1:0-8623 GCA_047514915.1 Terriglobia bacterium | reverse complement strand
TGGCCGCTCGAGGCGGACGAACTGCCGTCGTTGAAAGAACGCCTGCAAGCTTACATGCTCAAGGCGGCACGCGAAGCCAAGCAGCACACCAGTTGGATCCGCACGAACCCGGCGCACGAGCAGGCACTCAGCCATTTTGTTGGAGCTATCCTGGAAGAGTCGGGCGCCAACCGCTTCCTCCGCGACTTCACTAACTTCCAGAAGAAAATTGCTTATTACGGCGCGCTCAACAGCCTGTCGGCGCTTCTGCTGAAAATCGCCTCGCCCGGCTTGCCCGACCTCTACCAGGGCACAGAGCTATGGAACTTCACCTTGGTGGACCCGGACAACCGACGCCCGGTGGATTTTCCGAAACGGGCGCACATGCTGGATAAGCTCGAGCGACAGGCGGCGTCCGGCCCTGCTTCGGTGGCTCGAGACCTGCTGGCTCACTGGCCGGACGGCCGCATCAAGCTCTACCTCACCTGGAAAGCGCTGAACTTCCGCCGCTCCCGCCGGGAGGTATTCAGCGAGGGCGTCTATCTCCCACTGGCGAGCACCGGCAAGCACAAGGAAAACGTCTGCGCCTTCGCCCGCCGCAGGGGCCAGAGCTGGGCCGTTGTGGCAGTGCCCCGGATGGTCACGCGGCTGGTGGAAGTGGGCAAATTTCCACTCGGGCAGCCGATTTGGGGGGCGGATAGCCTCCGCCTGCCCGGTGACGCGCCGCGCCGCTGGGTCAACGTCCTAACCGGAGAGCCGATAGATGCCGCCTCTGCGAGAAAGCAAAACCTTCTCCGCCTCCACAGCGTGTTTCGCAGTTTCCCGGTCGCGTTGCTGGCAGTCCGTCCCGGTTGAGCAGGTGCCGAGCAGGTGCTGAGCAGATGCCGAGCAGGTGCCGAGCAGGTGCTGAGCAGGTGGAGCCCCAGTGTGGCTGAACGTGTCTCTACGGCGACGGAGCCTGCAGTTCACAGCCCAGAAGCAGGGCGTCTTCCATGGGCGCTCGGTAGTAGGCGCGGCGGCGCCCGAGGACGGTAAAACCGTGCTGCCGGTAGAAGACGAGGGCGGGCTGGTTCGACTCACGCACCTCCAGCCAAACCTTGCGCGCGCCTGCGGCCGCCAGCTGGCGTAAGACTTCTGCCAGCAGCGCGGTGCCCAGTCCTAGCCGGCGTTGTTCCGGCAGGACGGCTATGTTCAGCAGCTCAGCTTCCTCGGCCACGGTGCGCGCCACCAACAGGCCGGCCACGAGTCCGGGCGGCTGCTCGACTATCAGGCAAACGCGCTCCGGCAGGCAAACGTGCTCCGGCAGGCAAACGCGCTCCGGCCCAGCGTCTGCAGCCAAGCGTTCGTAGTCATCGGCCGGCCAGTCGAGCGCACCCGGGCTGGCCCTGACTAGCTCGGCCGCCCGCTTCCCTTCCCCAGGTCGCAACAGACGGATCATCATCGCAAGCTCAGAAAGAATGCGCTGCGTGACCACTCGCCCAGGCGTGGGGCTCGGTTCACGACTTTTTTCGAGAACGGGAGCGGAGGATTTCGGCGTCGGCCCGGCGAACGTAGTTTGCGTCGGCAGCCTCCGCTGTGAGTACCTGGCCGTTGCAGTAGGCGGCATAGGCCAGGGACGCCACTGCCCCCGCCAGGGTCCGCCCGGTCACCAGACGTGCAGAGTGGGCCACGGCGCCCTGGCCGCTGCTGAATAAAGCGAACAAGCGCTCGACGTCCGGGCCGCAAAAGGCGGCGTCGCTCGCTGGCAGCTTTAGACCGGCAAGCCACTCTTCCAGGGCTTCGGGCCGCGCCACCATCTCGTCCGCCAGCGGGCGCAAGGGGCCGTCGGGTTTCACCGGCTCGGTGCGTTCGTAGACGCCGGCGAAGAGTTCGCCTCGCCGGGCGTCCAGCAGCGGAATCAGTAGGCGTGGACCCGGAGGCGCCAGCGCCGCCGTGGCCGCCAGATTGGACACCGGCGCCACGGGCTTGCCCTCGACGGCTGCCAGGCCCTTGGCCGCAGTCAACCCTACCCGCACTCCAGTAAAGGAGCCCGGTCCGGCGGCGGCAGCAAACAAGTCCACCTCGGCCAGCCCCACCCGGTGGCGCTCCAGCAGCGCGCGAATCTCTTGAAACACCACCTTGGAGAATGCCTGGCTCGCCTGTACCTCGTGGCACTCCAGCAGCCGCGTGCCCCGCGAGAGCGCCAGGCTGCCGTGCTCGCTGGTGGTGTCGATGGCCAGCACCAGGATGGAAGACGGATTCTGCACCGTCTTCCATCATAACCGCCGAAGGGCGAATCCGGCTTCTGCCTGCGAAGCGCTGCTTGTTCAGTCTGCTGGGTGGGCGGTATGCTGAACTGTGATGAGTGAGGGAACAGTTACTCTGTTCTGCAAGAGCTTTTTCTGCCAACCGCTGTCAAGGAGGAAACCCGGGAGGGGCTGGAGTTGTGAAGTGCTACATGGAATGCTGGCGATAGCGCTGGCGGCCGTGGGTGCGTCAGCGCGTGTCCAGACGGGTATCGAAGTGCTCGCGGCACAGCAATTCGCACCGCTGGCGGGAAAGCGCGTCGGGCTCATCACCAACCACACCGGCCGGACGCCCGATGGCCGCCGCACCATTGACTTGTTACATCGTGCTCCAGGCGTACGCCTGACGGCCATCTTTGCCCCCGAGCATGGCCTGCGCGGAACGCGCGAGGATCGAAACGTTGAGTCCGGCAGAGATCCGGCCACCGGCGTGCCCGTCTACAGCCTCTACCAGCGCGGCCGATACCGGCCCACCCCGGAGATGTTGTGCGGGCTGGACGCTCTGGTCTACGACATTCAGGACATCGGCGCCCGCTTCTACACCTACATCACCACGCTCGGCTACATGCTGGAGGAAGCGGCCAGGGCGAAAATCCCCATCTACGTGCTGGACCGGCCCAATCCCATCAACGGTGTGGCGGTCGAAGGACCGATGCTGGAAGAAAAGTATTTCTCCTTCGTGGGCTACATGCCCATGCCCATCCGCCACGGCATGACCGTGGGTGAGCTGGCCCGCATGTTCAACGGCGAGAAGAAGCTGGGCGCCGAGGTGCACGTGATTCGGATGCGGGGCTGGCGCCGCAGCCAGTGGATGGACGAAACCGGCCTGCCCTGGGTGAACCCCTCGCCCAACATCCGCAGCCTGACTCAGGCCATTCTCTACCCGGGCGTCTGCCTGCTGGAGTCCAAGCAGGTCTCGGTGGGACGCGGCACTGCCACGCCCTTCCAGCTGGTGGGTGCACCGTGGTTCGAAGCCCGCCAGATGGCCGAGTACCTGAACGCGCGCCAGGTGGCAGGCGTGCGCTTCCGCGCCCGCCGCTTTCGCCCCAACTCCAGCCTGTTCCGGGGCCAGCAGTGCGAGGGGGTCGAGGTGCTGCTGACCGACCGCAATGCGCTCAACGCGGTGGCGTTAGGGGTGGAGCTGCTGTCGGCGGTGGTGAAGTTTCACCCCGGCAAGTTCGATCTGGGCGGCATCATGCGCCTGCTGGGCAACGACGCAGCTGCCGCCCGCATCCTTTCGCATCTCAAACAGGCCGGCGAAGACCCCCGCCACATCGTCGAAAGCTGGCAGGCGGAGCTAGAGGCTTTCCGCAAACTGCGCGCCAGCTACCTGCTCTACGACTGAATTCCCAATCGGAATCTTTGCTGCACGCTACGCGCCAGACCCGCCGTTGCGGAATGCTATAATCTGCGGAAGAGGAACTTTCGATGAGCAAGGTCAATGACCAGCAGGTAATGCAGGCGCTCGGCAACGTGCTCGAGCCGGAGCGAGGGAAGGACATCGTCTCGCTCAACATGGTGCGGAACCTGGTGGTGCACGACGGCGTTGTGGCCCTGACGGTGCTGGTCAGCAACCCTAACTATCCGCACCAGGGGAAAATCGAAAGCAGTGTTCGTGCGGAGTTGACGAAGCTGCCCGGCGTCACCGAAGTGCAGGTGAAATTCGCCGCCCCTGGACCGCAGGCCCACCCGGGAGGAGGGGATAAGGCGCCCATTCCCGGCGTGAAGAACCTCATTGCGGTCGCGTCCGGAAAGGGCGGAGTGGGCAAGACCACGGTGGCGGTGAACCTGGCGGTGGCTATGGCACGTCTGGGATCTCGCGTGGGTCTGATGGACGCCGACGTCTACGGACCCAATGTGCCGCTGATGATGGGTACCAGCGAAACGCCCCAGGCGCGGGGGGACCGGATTCTGCCGCTCGAGAGCTACGGCGTGCGGATGATGTCCATGGGCTTTCTCAATCCGGGCGACCGCCCGGTGATCTGGCGCGGCCCGATGCTGCACAGCGTCATCCAGCAATTCATCCGCAACGTCGAGTGGGGCGAGCTGGACTACCTGGTGGTGGACCTGCCGCCGGGCACCGGGGACGTCCAGTTGACGCTGCTGCAGACGGTGCCCATCACCGGGGCGATCATCGTCACTACCCCTTCCGACGTGGCGCTGGAGGATGCGCGCAAGGCCATCGCCATGTTCCGCCAGGTGAAGGCGGAGGTGCTCGGGGTGGTGGAGAACATGAGCTACTTCGTCTGCCCGCACTGCGGCAACCAGGTGGACGTGTTCAGCCACGGGGGCGGCGAGCGCCTCGCTCAGCAGTTCGGCGTGCCGTTCCTGGGCCACGTGCCCCTCGATCCGGACATCCGGGTGGGCGGCGACACCGGTGCGCCAGTGGCGGCGCGCGGTCCGGACGCCCCGCAGGCCAAGGCGTTCTACGACCTTGCCCGAACCGCAGTAGAACGGATCCGCCAGGCCGGCTCCTCGGCGGGTCCCGAGCCAGTGGTGCGCATCCGCGACTAGTAACGGGACCGTCTGCGCCATTCTGCGCCCGTCTGCACCATGATGCCTACGATTGTTCTGTTTGAGCCGATCCATGAGCACGGTCAGCAGCTGCTGGCCACTGCCGGCGAGCTAGTGGTCCCGGAGTCGCTGGACGAGGAGGCGCTGCTGCCGCTCATCGCTCGCGCCGATGCGATGGTATTGCGGGCATTGGGCGCGGCCAGCCGGCGCCTAATGGAAGCCGCCCCCCGGCTCAAGGTGGTGGGCCGGCACGGTATCGGGGTGGACAACGTGGATGTGGCTGCCGCCACGGAGCTGGGCATCTGGGTGGTCAACACGCCGGACGCTCCCAGCGAATCAGTCGCTGAGCACTTCTTCCTGCTCGCGCTGGCCCTCTGCCGCAGGTTCCAACTGGTCGAGAGTAGCCTCCGGCGAGGCGACTGGAAGGCCCGCAGCCGCGCGACGGGCATCGAACTGGAAGGCAAGACGGTGGGCTTTGTGGGCTTCGGGCGCATCGGCAGTTTGACCGCCCGCAAGTGCCACGCTGCTTTCAACACTCGCATCCTCTACAGCGACGTCGTGGCGGCTCCGCCTGAAGTGGAACGGGCTTGCGGCGCCCAGCGGGTGCCGGTGGAGCAGGTGCTGGCCCAATCCGACCTGGTCACGCTGCTGGTTCCGCTCACTCCGCAGACCCACCACTTGATCGGCGCCCGGGAAATTGCGCAGATGAAACCGACCGCCTACCTGATCAACCTGTGCCGCGGGCCGGTCTGGGACGAAGGCGCAGTGCTCCGCGCGCTGGTCGAGTGCCGCATCGCTGGCGCGGCCACCGACGTCTTTGAACAGGAGCCGCCCGGCCAGACGGGACGCATGTTGCTGGCGCTCACTAATTTTGTCGCCACCCCGCACATTGCCGGGGTCACCCAGGAGTCGCTGGTGCGCATGAGTAAGGTGGCCGAAGACATCGTGCGCATCCTGAAGGGCGAGCCGCCCCGCTGGCCGGTGAACCGCCCACCCCACCCCCGCGCGGACGTGGTTGCTAGCACTCCGGGAAAAGCTGGGAAAAACGAAGGGAGCCGATGAGGACACACAGAACAGGGCGCACCATACGGGATTAGCATTTTGCAAACATCGTGAATTGCTCAGTTTTCATTTTCCACTTTTGAATTCCTCTGAACCCAGGCGAGGGCGGCGTGTTGGGTGGCGGGGTCGTCGCCGAAGGTGGCGAGCCAGTGCACATCGCGCTCGCGGCGGAACCAAGTGATCTGGCGCTTGGCGTAGTGGCGGGTGCGCAGTTGTGTGCGCTGGATGGCCTCCTCTACCGCCATGCGGCTTTCCACGACCGCCAGCGCTTCCCGATAGCCGACCGACTCGAACGGCTTGACGGTGGCCGGCACGCCGCCGCCGAGCAGAGCGCGCACCTCAGCCACGATGCCCGCGTCACCCTGGCCGGTAAACATGCGTTCGGCGCGCTGGTCAATGCGCTGGTAGAGAAGCCGGCGCGGCGGGTTCAAGCCGAGTTTCAGCGTGCGAAACCCCTCCAGCCTCCCCTGCCCCTGCGTTTCCCGCTGCGCTTCTCGCCATAGGGCCGACATCGGCCGTCGTGCCTGCAGGCAGACCTCGATGGCGCGGATCAGCTTGGGCGTGTCGTGAGCATGGATGCGGGCGGCCGACTCAGGATCCAGACGCCGCAGCAGCCGATGCAGGTAGCCGGTCTTGCGCGTGCGGGCGACCAGGCGAAGCCTGCGGCGCAGGTGCTCGTCGCGCACCGGCGAGGGGAACAGGCCCTCCAGCAAAGCGTGCAGGTAGAAGCCGGCGCCGCCCACCAGGATCGGCAGGTGCCCGCGGGCCCGAATCTGCTCCAGCACCGTGCGCGCACGCCGGGCGTACTCGCCGGCGGTAGACACCTCATTCGGCTCCAGAATGTCAATCAGGTGATGCGGCACCGCGCGCCGCTCCACCGGCGCCAGCTTGGCCGTGCCGACGTCAAAGTGGCGGTAGAGCTGGAGGGAATCGCAGTTGACAATCTCGCCGTCCAGTTCCTCGGCGAGATACAAGGCCAGCGCCGACTTGCCGGAGGCCGTCGGCCCCACGATCGACAGCAGAGGAGCCAGCAGGGGGAGCAATGGCGCTACCAGGCGAACAGTTCCCGCAAATAGCGCGTCCACATCAGCAGGACCATCAGGAAAAACACCAGCACCACGCCCACGGCCTGCGAGCGCGCCAGTTTCATTGTTCGTAGAACGTATTGTACAGGAAGGTGACCCGGATGCGGACGAAGGGGCCGCTGAACTCCGTGGGCAACGGGGGAAACGGCGCCGAAGCGCTGATGCCGGCCAGGGCGGCGCGGTCGAGAGGCTCGGAACCGGACGTGGAAACCAGATAGAGCTTGGGCACCTCACCGTCGCGCAGAATCTCGAAGATCAGCGTCACTTCGCCACGCTTGCCCAGCCGCGCAATCTCCGGCATCACCGCATACCAGTTCTGACGAATATCCATGACGACGCGGCGCAGGTAGGGGTCAAAGTCCACGCCCAGCGTGTCGGTCAAGATGCGGGCGTTGCCGACGGCGCCGGGCCCGCGCGGCTTGAAGCCGCCGGGCGGGCGGGCGCTACCCAAGTTGTCCAAGTCGCTCAGCGACGGGCCGCCGCCGCGATTGCGGGCCGTTTCCCGAACGATTTCTTCCAACGCGCGGCCGGGGCTGGGCTGGGTGGGCAAGGTTAGCTTGGGCTGCTGGCTGCTTAAATCCTCCAGCCGCAGCCCGGGCGGAGCAGGCTGGCCCGCCCGAGATTTGGGTGACCGCTGCCCCGCGTTGCCCGGTGGCAACCGGGGTGGCTCCTGAGCCTTGGCCAGCAGCTCTTCGTCACCCTTCTTTTCCGCAGGTGGAGTGGGCTCGGCAGGTGGAGCCAACCTAGGCAGCGGTGGCAATTTGAGATCGGGTTGCGCCCGGCGGTCCTTGTCCGAAAGTACGTTGGTCTTGGGCTTGCTCTGGACCACCAGGTCGTCGGGCGGCAGCGCCAGGTAGGTCAACTGTTCACGCGGCCTGGGATTGTCCTCCTCGATCCCCAGCGTCTCTCTCACCGACTTGGAAAGCATCGGCGACATCAACAAGACAATCATGGCCACCAGGTGGGTGATCACGGAAAGAAACACCGACTCCCGGCGGCGGGCCCGCGTAGCTTCGTCGTCGAGCTCCAGCAGCAGGTTCAGTTCCGGTTCGGGACCCATGCCCAAAGTTCCTGCCAAAGTTCCTGCCGAAGTTCCTACAAGAGTCCCTGCCAGAGTTCTCGAGTGAAGCGTGGGAGCAAAGATTCGCTCATCACTTTTCAGTTCGGCTTCACTGCGGCTTCACTGCGGCTTCACCGCGGCATCACTGCGCCTCATTCTTCACTCCAAAGAGACGGCGGTTGTGCTGCTCGACGGCCTCCACGATCTGCAGGGCCACTTGCAGGACGCGACGCCCCTCCTCACCACCCACCGCTGGTGGCCGGCGCGTCCGGACGCATTCCAAAAAGTGCCGCAATTGCGCGTGCAGCGGTTCTTCCCGGGGAGCGCTTCCCGCTTCTTCCATCAGGAGCCGCCGGCTGATCCGGGTTTCTCGGGAGTCGCCCCCAGTGGCCGGCCCCACGGAAAAAACCACCAGGTCTTGGCGCGTGTAGTCCAGCGACACGTACTGTTGCGGCTGGAAAAACCGGAGCTTGCGGACGCGCTCCGTGCTCACACGGCTGGCCGTGAAATTGGCTACACATCCATTGTCAAACGATAGACGGACGTTCGCAATGTCAATCTTGGGCGAGAGGATGGCGAGGCCGGCAGCCCGCACTTCTTCGATGCCCGCGTTGCAGAGTGCCAGCACGATGTCCAGG
>JAKZXP010000205.1:0-2520 GCA_047514915.1 Terriglobia bacterium | reverse complement strand
GCACCTAGTTCTGCGAACATTCTACCCTACTACAAAGCAGGGTGTTTCAAAAGCCACCCACTCGATCTCGGTGTTCGAAGGGTCGTTGGACGCAAGCTGAGAAAAGGCGCTTCCTGTTTGGAGCATCCAGACCGTGACCAGACCATGACCGGGCCATGACGAAGATAAATCCCTTTGCCGCTTCCAGGTCATTCGGCGGGGCCACCTCGGGCGGGCAGCTCGATCTCCACTGCCAGCCCGGGGTTCGCATTGCGCGCCTGTAGCCGGCCCTTGTGGAGCTCGACCGCCCGCCGGGCGATGGCAAGGCCCAGGCCGGCGCCGCCGCTGGCGCGGCTGCGGTCGGCCTGCACGCGGTAGAAGGGGTCGAAGATGGAAGAAAGCTCCTCTTCCGGGACCCCCGGCCCATGATCGCGAACCCGGATGGTGAGCCGGGCGCCGACAATCGCGCTGGTGATCTCCACTTGCGAGTCCGCCGGAGCGAACCGGATCCCGTTGCGCACCACATTTTCCACCGTGCGCCGAAGCAATTCCGGATCGCCCTCCACGGTGACCGGCGCTGGCGCTTCCAGGGTGAGCGAGCACCGCCGTGCCCGGGCTTCGATGGAGCAGTCCTCGACCAGCTCGCGCAGCAGCTCGTCCACCCGGACCGGTTCCAGACGCAGCGCCGCTGGGTCGCCTTCAGCGCGTGTCACCTGCAGCAGCTGGCCCACCAGCGTATTCATGCGCTCCGACTCCTTCTGGATCTGGTTCAAGGCAGCCTCACGTTGTTCCTGGGAGCGCGCCAGCTCCGAGGCGACACTTAAGCGGGCCAGCGGCGAGCGCAGCTCGTGGGAGATGTCGAGCAGGAGACGCCGCTCGGCGGCCAGCAGCGTCTGGAGACGCTCGACCATCCGGTCGAAGGTGCGTGCCAGCTCTCCGAGCTCGTCGGTGCGGTCCGACCCCACCCTGGCGTTCAGATCGCCGCGGCCAAACAGCTCGACTGCTTTCTGTAAACGGCGCAGCGGCGAGGTGACGTGGCGAGCCAGCCCGTAGCAAAGCAGAACGGCGAGCCCAAGGACTCCCAGGTACTGCGGTTGGAACAACCAGAAAGCCCAGCGCCGCCTGGGGATCTCGACAAAGTACCAGTAGCGGCCCTGGTCATCTTCGTGACCCAGGATGAAGTGCCGACCGCGCAGGATGGGGAAGAACGAATTCCGCGAAAGTGCGGCAACCAAAGCGGAGTGGTCCTCGCCCGTCACCAGGTTGCGCCCGTTCCCATCAGCGAAGCTGCCACGCGTGCCGGTGGCTTCCTGCATACGCCGCAAGGTCTCCGCCAGAGCTTCCGGGCCACCCGACTCGTAGGCGTGGCGCGCCTCGCCCATCTGGAGAGAAACCAGCATTGCAAAGGGCATCCGCCGGGCGCGTGGATGGGAGAACGTCAGCGCGGCGGCCACCCCAAAAGCGATCAGGATGACTGCGTTTGTAACGAGGAACCAGACCAGAATTCTGGCGAACAGCGATTTCATTCGACTGTCTCGTCGTCCCGAGAGATCTTCAAGAACTGATAGCCGACGCCCCGGACCGTCTTAATCCGCCGGCGTCCAGTTTCCAACTTCCTGCGCAGATGGCTGATGTGCATGTCAATGGAGCGGTCAAACGGCGTGGCCTTGCGGTCGTAAATTTCCTCCATCAGAGCGTCCCGTGACAGCACACGGCCGGCAGCGCGCATCAGCAAGCGCAGCAGATCGAATTCCAGGGTGGTGAGTTCGACCTGCCTGCCGTCACAGGTGACTTCGCGCGTGGCCGGATCCAGCACCACGCCGTTTACTTCCAAGCGGGGCTCGGCCACGGCGGGCGGGGCCTCGACCCGTCGCAAGATCGCCCGGATTCTCGCCGAGAGTTCCCGAGGATTGAACGGCTTGGAGAGGTAGTCGTCGGCGCCGAGTTCGAGCCCGACAATACGGTCCGCGTCCTCGTCACGCGCTGTCAGCATCAGCACGGGTATCTGGCTTCGCTGTCGCAGGCGGCGCAGCACCTCGAAGCCGTCCAGTCCCGGTAGCATGACGTCCAGCACGACGAGGCTGTGATCGCCGCGGAACGCCGTCGCCAGACCCTCTGCACCGTTATGTTGGAAGTCGACCGCGAAGCCTTCTCTGCGAAAAAATTCCCCGAGCAGGCCGCAGAGTTCGACGTCGTCATCAACCACCAGGATCCGCACGAAGCCGAATGTAGCACGGCCAGAAACGGGGGCTCGCAATCTTTACAAACATTTACACTCCGCTCAAACGGACTTTACGGTGCCGTCTTAGCTTATCGTCAGGAGGTGAAACCAAGGTCTACTCGAAAAAAACTTTTCATCGGTGTGATGGCCACGCTGGTAGTGGTGGCTGCTACTTTACTGGCCAGCGGCCCGGGGTTCTGCCACCGGGCAGGGATGCACACGCTCATCGCCGGATACCTGGACCTGACCAAGTCGCAAAAGGCCGCGGCGGAGACGATGTTCAAATCCGCTCACGAGTCGGCCGAGCCTTTCGTGACCCA
>JAKZXP010000204.1:0-5997 GCA_047514915.1 Terriglobia bacterium | reverse complement strand
CAGCATCTCTAGCGCCGCCGGGGTAATGGTGCGTGCGGTAATCTCGGCCACGGCGCGGCTGGCATCATCCACCGAGTGGAAAACACCGAGCAGGGTCTTCACCGCCTCGTGTGCCCGCAGCAACCGCACCACCACCTGGGTGACAATGCCCAGCGTACCCTCCGAACCAACCAGCAGTCCCGTCAGGTCGTAACCGGGAAGATCCAGCTCCTTGCCGCCGGTGTGGATCACGCTGCCGTCGGGCAGCACCACCTCCAGGCCCACCACGTGGTTGGTGGTGACCCCATAGGCGAGCGTGTGCGGGCCGCCGGCATTCTCGGCCACGTTGCCGCCGATGGTGCAGGCCTTCTGGCTGGATGGGTCCGGCGCGAAGAAATAGCCCGAGGGCAGCACCGCCTCGGTGATGTCCAGATTCACCACTCCCGCTTGAACCACGGCGCGGAAGTTCTCCAGGTCCAGCTCCACGATGCGGTTCATGCGCGAGAAGCCGATGACAATGCCGCCACTAATAGGAATGGCGCCCCCGCTGAGTCCGGTGCCGGCGCCGCGCGCCACCAGCGGCACTCCTTGGCGCGCTGCCAGCTTCACCACCTCCACCACCTGCCCCGTGGTGCGTGGGAACACCACCGCGTCCGGCGTGGACTTGCTCACGCCGCCGTCATACTCATAAAGCATCAGGTCTTCGGGCTGGTGGAGAACGGCCTCAGACCCCAGGATCTCCTGGAGCTGCTGAACAAGCTGCATACGAACGTTATTGTATCACCCACGCCGCAGCGGCTACCGTCAGCGCCTGCCAGGAACGCGCTGGGGTTAGGCGGAGGTTAGACCGCATGGCGCTTAACTTCCCCTACCAGGTGGTCGGCCAGCCGGATGGGACGCGGCAGGCGATAGCCATCGCCGCAGGCCAGGACAAAGCGGATGGCGCGCGCGAGTGATACCCGGTGCCCTATGGAGACAAAAACGGGGCGCACACCGGTGCGGGACCGCAGCGCCGCGCCGATCACCCGGCCGCGGTCACGCAGAGGGGTCACGGCGCCGCGGGTGCCTCCCAGCCGACCGTGTCGGCCAACCAGGATGGATTTGGCACAGCCAATCGTGGGCAGCTCCAGCGTCAGACCCAGGTGAGACGCCAAGCCGCACCGGCGCGGGTGAGCATAGCCGTGCCCGTCCACCAGGAGCAGGTCGGGGCGGGTGTGCAAGCCGGCCACTGCGTCAGCCACCGCCGGCGCTTCGCGAAAGGTCAGCAACCCGGGCACGTAGGGGAACAGAATCGGGCGGCAAACCCAGGAGCGCTCGACCTCTTCCAGCGAGGGAAACCGAAACACCAGGACTGCAGCGTAGGCCAGACGCCGTACCGGATCAAAGGCTACGTCCGCGCCGGCGACGTAGCGCACCTTGCCAAAGGCGTCGCGGCGCACGACGCTATGACGCAGCTGCTCTTGCAAAGCGATGGCGGCGGTGGTGCTCAAGGTCAAGGGCATGTTAGAGTTTGGGCGCCAAGCCTCAAAAAATGTTTGTGCTCGGCCGCAATCGAGTGTAGCTTAGTAGCTTTGAGCAAGAAACCCGACAGCTCCCGAAGAGGCGGGGATCTCGTAGAATGCTGGTGGAGCGCCATCTCGGCGTCTTTTGCCAGTCCGGGTGCCAGCCCTACAGCTTGCAGTTTGCTCCTTCGTGAGTGACCGCGAAGCGCGTGGAATCGAACACGCGAGAGAGAACGAGCGCTTAGGTTCACGATGACGCCTGACAGTTTAGAGTTGCGGGGCCGACGCTTGCAGTTGTTTTCCAGCCGCCTGACGCAGCGCGTTTACGATCGTGCGGCACCGCTGTATCCGCTCACGGCCTTGCTGTTCCACAGCCGCGCTCACCGCCGGGCTCTCGAACTAGCCGGACCTCTGGAAGGACAAACCGTGTTGGAAGTGGCCGTCGGTTCGGGCGATCTGTTCCGAAAGCTGCTGAAGCGGAACCGAACCGGACTGAGTGTGGGCGTGGACCTCTCCCCGGGCATGGTCTCAGTAACGAAGAGGCGGCTGAACGGCGCCCATGGCCGCAGCGGCAGCCGAAACAACGGCCACGGACAGTTCTCGCTACAGGCGGTGGATGCGCGCCAGATGCCCTTCCCTTCGGGCACCTTCGATGCCCTGTTCAACTGCTACCTGTTTTGTCTGCTCTCCCCAGGCGACATCCAACGCACCATCAGCGAATTCCACCGCGTGATGCGGCCGGGCGGCAAGCTGCTAATGGTGAACGACGGCGAGGGCAGCCGCGCGTTCAACGCCATCTATGGCCAGCTGGGCTCCGCCGTGCCTTCTTATTGGGGCCGGCGGGTAGCCGCCCAGGTACCAGGCTTGTTGGAGGCCGGCGGCTTTCGCATCCGGCACCATGAGGTAGTTTCCCAAACCTTCTATCCCTCCTCGGTGATCCTGGCCGAACGCTAGGCAATGCAGGCTCCGATCCGGCGGTGGGTCCAGATCTTTCTGGCCGGCGCCTTGATTGTGGCAGCCCTTCGGTTGGCACATATCTTTTACCAGCGAAGCCGCCCGCCACAGCCACTGCGCTCATCCGAGGTGGCCTCCCGCCCGGTTCCCGCCGATTATTACGTCCACATTCCGCGCGCCTATCTCTCCACCTTCCGCAGTGCGCAGAAGCTCAAAGGGAGCGTGGTCTGGATACGTGACGGCTACCGGTATGGGCACTTCCCCTTTGACGCCCGCCGGCGCCGCAGCCGCGAAATCGAGGATCCCCCGCTGCTGGCGCCGATTCAGAGAATCACCATCGCCGAGGTGGTCCGCGAGCCCACCGAACGGAGAGGCGTGGACGAAATCAACGTTATCTTCGAAGACCCGGCCGCCTCGCCAACGCTCTCACCAACGCTCTCGCCGACGTTCTCGCCGACGTTCTCGCTAACGCTGCGTGCCATCACCATCGGGCACTGTGACCGTCCCCGTGACTCGTGCCGTTTCTACTTTGACGAGATGTTCTTCCTGAAAGACCCCAGGGAGCTTTACTCGCACTGGCCGCAGGAAGCCTGGGAAGCTGTCGGGCGCGGGGAGGTGCAAGAAGGAATGAGTGAGACGCAGATTTCCTTTGCGGTGGGCTTCGGACGCCTGCTCAGCAAGGAAACGGCTGCCACAGGAGGCGACCGGGTGGTGGAGTTCCGGCCTCCGGGGCGTCCGCCGCTGGTGGTCACCTTTGGCGCCGACGGCAACGCGCGCCGCGTCCAGGTTCACTGAAAACAGGCTCAGTGAAACGTTGCCCCTCTTCTCCCGCCGTGAAGGGGAATGCGAAAGTTGATCCACTTGGGTCAGCGCCCGGCGTAAGATCTTGAGGGAAATCGGCCTTCACGCTGAATCGCGTTTGGAAACGGTTGCTGGCTGAAGAGGGCGCTGAGCAGATTCCATGCCGCAATTTTTTTTGGGAGTCGACGGGGGCCAGTCCTCCACCATCGCGCTGATTGGGGATGAACGCGGTGTAGTGATCGGCTACGGGGCGGCTGGCCCATCGAACCACGTGGCTGGACCAGGCGGCCGGGCACGGTTGCGCCAGGCCCTGCTGACCTCGGTCTCCGCCGCCTGGAACAACTCTCCGTTCGGCGGAACCAAAGGGCTACCCCAGTTTGAAAGCGCTTTCTTTGGGATGGCCGGCGGGGCTGAGGACAAGGTGGTCCTCATCCGGCAGTGGATTTCGGCTCGCCGCCTGGAAGTCTCCCACGACGCGGCTGGCGCGCTGATCGGAGCGACGGAAGGGCGACCCGGCATCATTGTGGTCGCCGGGACCGGCTCGATCGCCTTCGGGATGAACGGCCGTGGGAAAACAGCGCGAGCTGGCGGCTGGGGTTACTTGATTGGCGACGCCGGGAGTGGGTTGGACCTGGCACGATCGGCGCTGGTCGCGGCTCTGCGGCACGAGGAGGGCTGGGGGCCGCCGACGAAACTGCGTGAGCGCCTCCTCGCCTTCACCAGCGCGACCGGCCTCAACGAGGCACTCCACAAGTGGTACACCGCGGAGTTCCCACGCGAGCGGGTGGCATCTTTCTCGCGGCAGGTGGATGAAGCGGCGCGCGCCGGTGACCGGGTGGCGCGCGAAATCCTGCGCTCGAGGGCCGGCGAACTGGCGCAATTGGTGGCTCGCGTCCGCCGCCGCATCTTCCGCCCGCGAGAACAGGCGCTGGTCTCCTACAGTGGCGGCGTCTTCAAGAGCACACTGGTACGGGACCGCTTCCGCCGGTTGGTTGGGCAGCAGGGCTACCACCGCGTGCTGCCGCCCGCGCTTGCCCCTGCAACCGGCGCCCTGCTGGCCGCCTATTGCAACGCCGGACGGGCCGGCGTCAAGCTGCGGAACGTGCCGCCGGAGCTGTAGCGCGCCCTGTCCCACAGGGCAGCTCAGATCTGGCAACCCACCTTGGCTTGGCGGCTGAGCTAGCTGGCCAGCCGCTTCTGGATCAGTTGCTCGTAGTCAGGGAAGTAGCGCGCGATGACCGAAAGGTCAAACTGGCCGAGAATGGATTCCTTGGGTTCGCGTTCCAGGAGGAACTCGAAGGACCGTCGAACCAGCTCCTCAGGCGAGACCTTCCCTCCGCTCAGCTTCTCATAGTAGTCTTGCCGGACTGTGACACGGTGAGAGGACCGGGTCCTGCCCTCCGCAACCGTCACCAGGAACTCGCCTTCTTTCTTCTTTTCTACCTGGATAGTTGCGGGCATCGCCTCAGGTCAAACCTCTTGGTCATTCAGATTCCTCACACACGACGCTGTCCAACGCTTGCCAACTTCGGTCCAGCTTTGACCCAACTTCGGCCCAACTACGGCAAACGAAGCCAACCCGGGCAGCCATCCTAGCTCAAGTTCTGTGCAAAGCCCATGGCAAATCCACCGGTTCCTCAGCCGGATTCCGCGGCCCTTTCTCAACTGCGAATCGTTTGTAGCTCCCTCGATGGAACGCGCCAGCCGGCCGGCGGTTTCTGTTACAATCCGGTCTTAGCATGAGCCGGCAGCAATTCGTTCACCTGCACCTGCACACAGATTACAGCTTGCTCGATGGCGCCTGTCGCATTGAGAAGCTGGTGGAAAAGGCCCGGGGGCAAGGCATGCCCGCCGTGGCGGTCACCGACCATGGCAACCTGTTTGGCGCCTTCAAGTTCTACGAGGCGGCCCAGAAGGCGGGCATCAAGCCCATCCTCGGCTGTGAGGTGTACGTGGCTCGGGGCAGCCGCCACAGCCGCTCCGAACAGAACCGCTACAACCACCTACTGCTGCTGTGCCAGGATCAAACCGGATACCGGAATCTTAGCAAGCTGGTTTCGGCCAGCCACCTGGAAGGCTTTTACTACAAGCCGCGGGTAGACAAAGAATTGCTGGCGCAGCACAGCCGCGGGTTGATCTGCTTGTCGGCTTGCTTGCGCGGCGAGATTGCTGAGGCACTGACCGCCGATCAGTACGACGCGGCCAAGCGCTTGGCGTACACATTCCAGGACATCTTCGGGCGCGAGAACTTTTTCCTGGAGATGCAGGACCAGGGCCTGGACTTGGAACGCCACATCAATCCCCACTTGTACCGGCTCTCGCAGGAAACCAACATTCCGGTGGTGGCCACCAACGATACCCACTACCTGGAGCGCGGTGACTCCCGAGCCCACGACGTGCTGCTTTGCATCCAGACCGGCAAGACTGTGGGCGAATCCAACCGGATGCGGTTTTCCACTGAGGAGTTCTACCTGAAGTCCTATGCCGAAATGCATCGGGTGTTCGGGGAAATTCCGGATGTTCTGGAGCGCACGCTGGACATCGCCGAGCGCTGTCACCTGAAACTGGACCGGGTCGAGGAACCGTTCCCTCAGTTCGCAGTTCCGCAAGGCTATACGCTGGACTCCTACTTCGAGCAAGTCACTCGGCAAGGGTTTGAGAAACGGCGCGCCAAGCTGGAAGAGCTGGCGCGCGCGGGGCGGGTGAAGCACACGCTGGTTGAATACGAGCAACGGCTGGCGCAAGAAATCGACATCATCCA
>JAKZXP010000203.1:0-6906 GCA_047514915.1 Terriglobia bacterium | reverse complement strand
GCGCATGTACATCGTTTTGACCTGCGCGCCGAGGGCCGTACGGTGCCGGTAGCCGTAGGCGATCATCACGCCAATCAAACCAAACAGGGCGCCTGATGCGCCAACCGAGATTACAAACGGGTGCCACAGCAAGCTGGCCAGATTGCCGGTAATGCCCGCCAGAAAGTAGAGCACCAAGTAGCGGGCGGTGCCGTACATTTCCTCAACGGCTGGGCCGAGGTCAAACAGAACCAGGGTGTTAAACAACAGGTGGATCAGATTGCCATGCAGGAAGACAGCGGTCGCCAGACGCCACCACTCGCCCTCTACCACGTGGTAGTCGCGTGCGCCCAACTCCACCAGCGTCCGCCCGGGCATGCTCCCAAGTGCCTCCAGCCCGACGCCGCTGCGGGCCGCCGCCAGCAGGGCAATCCCGAACAGGAAAAAGTTCGCCCCAAGCAGCAGCGTCGTGTAGCGAGCCTTTTCGGGCACCAACCCGGTGAGCAAGCGTCGGATGCCAACCCGATGGAGGGCTGACAGCGACTCGTTGCAGTACGGGCACCGCGACTCCTTCGCACCCACCAAGGCGCGACAGGCTGGGCAAACCTTTTGCTTTGCCGCGCTGGCTTTTAGCAGCCAGCTGAGCCTGTCCAACCGGTCCCGCAACGAGCGGCGGTACCGCTCCAGTTTCCACTTCATGTGGGGCGAGAGAGGCATCGTGCAGTTCCATTATAGTACCGTGCTCGCCGCGTGGCCCGTCCCGGAATCCGCTGCAGAGTGTGTTTCAATAAGCCATGAACGCTCGGCACGTTCGGCTGATCCTGGTCGCGGCGCTGGTGCTGGTGGTGGGCGCCACCGGGTGTGGCAAGAAACGAAGTGCCGGGAAACGCGCGCCGCGCCTTCCTTCCCCTGTCGCGGTCCAGCCGGGAGACTTCGAGTACGGGTACGCCAGTTGGTACGGCCATCCCTACCACGGCCGGCGGACTTCCAGCGGCGAAACTTACGACATGCACAAGCTGACGGCTGCCCATCGCACCCTGCCCTTTGGCACCGAGGTGGAAGTGACCAACAGGGAGAATGAGCGGAAGGTGCAGGTGCGCATCAACGATCGCGGCCCGTTTGTGGACGGTCGCATCATTGACCTGTCGCTGAAGGCTGCCAAAGCCATCCGTCTGGTTGGCCCCGGGACGGCCCTGGTACGGGTAAAAATCCTTCGCGTTCCGGGGAACGGCGCCACTTCCTCCGCCGGTGGTGGAGGTGGCGCGGGGACTCGCAACGGCCGTTACACTGTCCAGGTGGGCGCCTTTGCCGACAAGCGCAATGCCGACCGATTGCGCGCCCGGCTCGCCCGCAGCTATCCCCAGTATCCGGTGCTCCTGAACCCGACCCCCAGCGGGCACCGCTACCGCGTTTGGGTGGGCAATGAGCCCAGCGAGCAACGAGCCGCCTTGATCGCCGGACGGCTCCGGCAGGACCGCCTCTCCGTTTTCGTGGTACGCCTCGACTAGCGCCGTAACCGGATACAGGAGCGAAGAACGGGGTATCCACGATAAATAGACCACGATAAATAGGCCACAATAAATAGAATGGGTAAGCTCTCCGGGCGAAACACACATGATTCGGAGAGGGCGACCTGCTCATGCCTCTAACTTTTCGTTTTGCCACACCCGCTGATCATCCGCGCGTTGAAGAGCTGGCCATCAGCAGCTTCGAGTCCATTACTTGGTTCCGCCTTATTGACGAGAAGTTTGGCTCCTTGAACGGTAAGGACTGGAAGGAGCACTGGAGGCTACGGATGCAGAGGATCTTCGAGACCCAAATCATCCTGCTGGCCGAAGCCAACGGGGAGATCGTGGGATTCTCCAGTGGGACCATCGACCCCGAACTTCGACTGGGCTATGTGGACCTTTTGGCCATCGATCCCAAGGCTCAGGGCAAAGGCCATGGGCGACAGCTGTTGCACGCGATGCTCCGTGCCTTCTTGGACCGTGGCGCTGAGCACGCCTACCTAGACTGCTTGGTTGAGAACCATGTTGGGAACACGCTCTATCGCACTGAAGGATTTGAGGAGGTAGCCCGCAGTATTCGATGGTTCATCAAGATTCGCCCCAAGTAACCCAGGCTGCCCACTCGTTTCAATACTTACTCTCCTCCATCTCCACGCGAACCTCTAACGTTTCACCTGCCTTGATTGCAATCGTGCGCTCCCAATCCTTGAAACCATACTTTTGCAGCTTGACCTTGTACTGGCCCGGTGCCAATGCTCTGGACTGTGGACAGACTCCTCCGTAGGTTCCGTCGATCTGGACTTCAAGCCAAGCAGGATCGCAAATTAACTTCAGGACACCTTGCATGTCTCTGGATCTGTCGTCCTCTTGGGATGCGACGGTCTGCTTAGTGTCCGTCACGCCCTCCTCCTGGGATGCGACGGTCTGCTCAGTCTCCTCCACGCCCTCCCCTCGGGATGCCACGGTCCGGCCGGTCACTTCCTCGACAGTCCCAAGCACACTTTGGTAGTTCCTCTTGTGGAGCTTGAACTCGACCTCACCAACCAGGTCCGCGCCGTCATTAAACGACAGAGTCATGTAGTGCTTGTGACCTTTGGTCAGCAGGAACGTGCCTTTCCGCCTCCCGGAAACACGCGAGTAGAGCACTTCCGTCACCGCCTTCGCCGGTATCGAGAAGTATTCGGTCACTCCGTCTTTTTTCGTAAACTGAATCCGCTCACTGTTGACGACCAACATGCCTTTGTCGCCCTGCTCCGCTGCGCGGAAGTTCGTCCGGATTTGAACTTTGTCAAACGCGACCTGTGCCTAGGCAGGGATCGAGCATGTCGCCAAGAAAAGAGCGACTGATAATATCCCCATCTTTCTCATGACGGTCCTCCTGCTGCCGGTGTTTTACCTGGAATCATGTGTTCCCAGCCTAGGGAAGTCAAGCCGTATCTGGTGTGCAGGGAGCGGCAGCTTCCGGCGAAGATGTCAACAGCGCCACTGCGTGCGATGGCCAAATACAGATCAAAATATTGTGCCAAGGACTGCGCAACCACTGGTGATCGCTACGGTTTTTGTGGCGCTGTTCTGCGCTAGTGGGGACTCAAAGATACCTCTATTGCCGCACTCTACGTCGACCCCGTTGTTTTGAATGGTGTTTGGCGGACTCAATGTTCCGAGGTACGCGTACTGCTGCCCAACCCAAACCCCCTTGGCGGAATTATTTTTGATTGTGTTCCCCCCAATGGTAACGGATGACATCGTAGTCACCCAAAGTCCGTTCTTGTTGTTTTTGATCTTGTTGCCACGAACATTGGCCGAGCTGCTCAGATCTACGGCAATCCCACTGCCAGAATTGTTGTGGATTGTATTTTCAACCACGTTTGCGCTCGAACTCTTCGTCACGAACACTCCCACGCCGTTGCTGTTGATCGTACTCTGCCGAATGTCGGCGAAGCTCGTGTTTCCGACAAACACACCTGCGGTGGAAGCATTCCGGACAGTCACGCTGCTGAGGTTGACCGAGCCGCTAGCAACTTTGATCGCCACATTGGCGCCAGTGCCATCGACCGTGAGACCGCGAAGTTCCACAGCAGCCCCACTTATCAAAAGAACACTCTCGCTGCCGGGCGCCGACAGGGTCGCGGGACCGGTCAACGTGAAATTCCTGGCAATGCGCAAAGGTCCCTTGCAGGTCCCAATAACGAAGATCTCCGCATCCGCCGCGCTATTGATTTGCCGCTGGAGGCCGTGCCCCTTGGTATCGCAATTGATAGAGGTTTGTTGCGCATGAAGCCGTGAAACGGACACAGCAAACACTGCCACAACCGCCAGGACAACCACGAGGACTCGTTTCACAGAGCTTGACATTGTTCCTCCTCCTTCGTCTGGAGCTGCAATTTCCGATTCGTGCTTCCCTTTCGCTCAGCAGCATACGTCAGCCACCCTCCGTGTCAAGCGCAGAGGGGGATGGGCATCGACCCTTGATGCGCTGCGAAAATCGATGCGCTGCGAGAATCAGGCTGTCGTTACCGAGGGCCAAGGAGTCGAGGATGTCAACAGAGTGAGATCGCTGCGGGGCTCAGATCGGGGCTCACATCGTGGCTCAGATCGGAGCTCAGACGTCGCAGAGCAGCACGGCCTCTCGCAGTGAAGCCATCGGGTCACGCTTGGGGAGGAACTCGTGTGCCATGTAGCCGCTGAACCCGGTCTCGATGATGGCCTGGGTGACGGTGGCGTAGTTGAGTTCCTGCGTGCTGTCGATCTCGTTGCGCCCAGGGACACCGCCCGTGTGGAAGTGGGCGATATACTGAATGTTGTCGCGGATCGTGCGGATCACATCGCCTTCCATGATCTGCATGTGGTAGATGTCGTGGAGCAACCGGAACCGGGGCGAGTTCACCCGCTTCACCAGTTCCACACCCCAGGCCGTGTGGTCGCACTGGTAATCGGGGTGGTCGACCTTGCTGTTCAGCGGCTCCATGCAGATCATGATGTCTTTGTCCTCGGCCTGGGGGGTGATTTTTCTCAGGAAAATGTAGCAGTTCTCCAGGCCCTCTTCGTCGGTCATGCCGCGGCGGTTGCCGGAGAAGCAGATCAGGTTGGGCACGCCGGCCTTGGCGGCCAGGTCAATGTTCTTGCGGCACTCTTCCTCGAATTTGGGGTGGTTGGCTTTTCTGTTGATTCCGTCGGGAGGGTTTCCTCCCGCGACGTATCCCATCACCGGTCGGATCCCGTACTTGAACGCGGTGTCCCAGTCGGGCGGCCGGATCAGGTCTATGCCCGCGATGCCCATCTTGGCCGATTCGCGCACCAGCTCTTCGACCGACAGTTTCGGATAGCACCATTTGCACACTGACTGCTGGATGCGCCCCTTCAGCTTCTGCCGGCCGGCCTCGTCGTGATGGTCGGGCTTTGCGATCGCTGCCACGGCCTCCGGTTCCGCCAGCGCCCCGGCCGCCGCCGCTGTGGCGCCGGCCGCCACGCGGGCCAACGCGGACCGGCGGGTGATTCGTTCCGCTTGGCTCATGATGCCCTCCTCGGCTCGAAAGCCTTGACCGCGCCCGACGGGCGGGATTCCTACCATCTGGCCCGCAGTGGCCCTATGCCAGCAGGGCCAGCAGGACGGCCGAAAGCGATTTTGCTAATCCGTCACCTGCTCCAAGATGGCGAAATCACCGGGGTTCCACGCCTGCGCGATAACATAGAACTTACCGCCAACCTTCAGAATCACAGCATTGTGGATGTGCTGAAAGTTCTTCAGGCCCAGATCCTCCTTGGGCATGAGGGTCGAAATCACTTTGTCATTCTTCAGGATGTGGATAGGAGCGCCTTTGCTCCGGTCAGGCCCATGCAGAGAACCTGCCACGGCATAGTCCCCTTCATAATCGATATCGCCAGGGTAAGTGCCGTTGGGGAAGTTCACCGTGGAGCGATAATGGCCTAGGCGAGTAAAGCGATCCACCTCAGCGTTCGGTCGATCCGAAACATCCAGCCGCTTTATTCCTGGGGGCACGGTAATGCCATGTGCCGAACCGAACTGGCCGACTCCGCCCCCCTTGCCGCCAAACGCCAGGTGGTGCCAAACCGTCCGGAAAGGATTCGTGCTCAGAATCCGGGCGGTCAATACGAAGTCCAGGCTGGAATAGCCTGTTGTCACATAAAAAAGCCCGTCCAGCTGCTCCACATCGGTCGGCACGAAATTGCCCAGCGCGGAAAAATACTGGTTGACTGTCGGTTCATCGAAGTCGTCCTTCGCGGTCGGTGCGTTCAGGGTGTGAACAAGTTTCCCTTCGAGAGTTGTCGTGAAGACGTGGCCAGTATCGTTCGCTGGAAAAGTTAAATACGCGGTGCCATCGGGAGCATACCAGATGGTGGTATTGTGCATGTTCGTGTTGTTCACCTCGTCTGGCGTCTTTAGCAGGCGAATCGTTTTGAGATCACCGCTGATCTGCATAATTCCCGCCCCAGTCAGTGCGAAGTAGATTTCCCCTTTTCCCGGGCGGCGATCGACTGCGAAGCCGCCGTGGGCGGCCTTCAACACCTTCTGGGCTTCTTCCGGCAGATGATCGGAGGTGTACAGGACCTTGAATTTCATCTCTCCCTGACCGCTGATTCCCGCAGCGTGTGATGTAGCGGCCGCCGGGGAGGCGGCTGCTGCCTTTGCCAAAGCTGCAAAACCAGGAGCGTGATGCGCATGAACTGGCGCTACGCACGGGCTCATTGCAACTACGATGACGAAACTCCAAAGCACGACCTTTATCACTCGCTCCATTGGGAGAAACCCTCCTTTGCGTGGAATCTGATCATAACGGGTGGAAGAGAGTCTATTGGACTGGGATTCCCTATTTGAGCTTCTCTTTCGGAATTAAAGTAGCCCACTACCGGCGGAATCAAAGTAGCCCACTACCGGCGCCCAAAAGCATCAGAAGCGTACGCCCGCAGTCCTATCGAGTCAAGCTCAGATTGCCGTTCCTACCGGGGTCTCAGCTTTGATTAGGACGCGTTCTTGCCGGCAGGCAAGAAGCGGCGGAGTCCGGCCTCGTAGACGAGGCCTCCTAGCAGAGCGCCTGTCATTGGAGCGACAATATAGAGCCACCATTCATGGCCGCGCGGGCCAGGGAAGGCAATGCCACCGTAACCCACCAGATATCCGAACAGGCGGGGGCCGAAGTCACGGGCCGGATTGATTGCCACCATCGTCAGGGGCGCGCCAATGGCGATGAGGCCCATGACTGTGAGCCCGATAAAGAAGGGTGCCAGGTTCGACTTGGGGGCTGCGGGGTTCCGATCGTCTATCAAAGCGAGAATGGCAAGCACTAAGATTGCGGTCAGAACCGCTTCCGTCAGAAAAGCCGCGCCGGTAGTGACCTTCGCCAGGTCCTCAGGGCCGACGCCCACCATGCCCGGGTTGGGATAGAAACAAGAAAGCACC
>JAKZXP010000202.1:0-5423 GCA_047514915.1 Terriglobia bacterium | reverse complement strand
TCGAGTGTTACGCCTAGGCACCTCTTTTGGTGTCTACGATATAATGCGGATTGGCAACGGTGAGTTGACCTATCCGCTTCCTTGGGCAACCGTACCGAGTCTAAGTAACTTAGCTACACTTGATCAATACAAACAGGCTTTGAGTGATGCTGGGTTTGCAGTTGCCACAGAAAACAATCGTCGTGATTTCGCGCTTGGAATTTATAAGCAATACGCACAAACAACGAGCAATGGAGGCCCGCCCCTTCTCGGGACACACATTTTGATGGGGGAGAGTAGTGCCGTTAAAGGTAAAAACGTGCTTGAGAATATCACGGCAGGTCGCATTGCGCCTGTTGAAATTATTGCTCACAAATACTGAACAGATATAGCAATTGCATCCAGACCGACTGCTACACTGCGCTCCTTCGTCGCTCCGTTGCAGCAGCGGCTGATGCGAGACGTTAGGCCGCTGATGGAATCAAGTCAACGCGCACTGGATTCTAATCTAGCTTCTTTCTGACGGAGGAACTTAATGAACCTATCAGCGCAATTCAGATTGGAAAAGGAGATTTAGATCCCTTGCCTGCGTGTTGTTCCGAAGTGGTGACGCCGTCTGTAGACCCAGGGAATCAGAGCGCCCGAGGCGACGGGCCCGGTGGACCGGCTCAGCGGAGTGGTTCAATCACTGCAATCGCGTGCGCCGCGGCTGCCTCCCCGCGCCCGATCTCGCCCAGACCCTCGGCCGTTTTCGCCTTGACGTTGACGTTTTCCGGAGCCAGGTGCAGAGCCGCCGCTAGCGCCGAACAAACAGCCTGCTGGTGCGGGGCCAGCCGGGGACGTTCCAGGATCACCACCGCGTCCACCGACGCCGGACGGTAGCCCTTCTCGGCCAGCAGGGCAAGGATCTTGGAGAAGAACAGGGTGCTGGAGGCTCCGCGGAAGGCCGGGTCGGTGTCCGGGAAATGGCGGCCCAGGTCGCCTAACCCGGCGGCGCCGAGCAGCGCATCGGCAATGGCATGGGAAAGCACATCGCCGTCGCTGTGTCCTGCCAAGCCCCGCTCGAAGGGAATCTCGACCAATCCAAGAATGAGTTTGCGCCCTTCCACCAGTCGGTGCGAGTCGTAGCCGATCCCCACACGAATCATGGCGTGAGGAACCTCAGGCAAGGCTGGCGCGAGCGCGCTCCTCCAACAGGAACAGGCGGGCCAGTTCCAAATCACCGGGCTTGGTGATCTTGATGTTGCGGTCCGATCCCATGACCACGCTAACTTCCGCGCCCAGGTGCTCCACCAGGCTAGCCTCGTCGGTGGCCTGGAAGCCGTCCTCCTCCGCGCGCTCGAAGGCTTGTTTCAGGAGCGCGTAGCGGAACACCTGCGGGGTTTGGGCCAGCACAATCCGCTCACGAGGGATCGTTCCCAGCACCCGGGTCCGTTCGACCTGCTTCACCGTATCCACGCTGGGAATGCCGAGGATGGCGGCCCCGGTCTTTTCCCCCTCCTGAATCACCCGTTCGATGGCGCTGACTTCTACGAAAGGGCGCACCGCATCATGCAGCACCACCAGATCGGTATCGGGCGAGATGCATAGCAGGCAGTTCTCCACCGATTCCTGGCGGTAGTCGCCGCCGGGCACCACTTCCACCTGGGCGGCGAAGGGCTCGCGCTCCAGAGCCGGCACAAAGACGGCTTGGTCTTCAGGGCGGACGGCCACGTACATCCGCCCCACCAGCCGGCAGGACGCGAACTTCCGCAGGGTATAGATCAGGATCGGGACGCCGTCCAACAGCAGGAATTGCTTGCGGGGGGAGCCGGCTGCCACCTCCACGCCCGCGCGCGGTACCCCGGAGCGAGCCGAGGCTCCCGGCATCAACGCCATCCGCGTCCCCATCCCCGCTGCCGGAATGATGGCAGCGACTTTCACAGCCGTTCCGACAGATTTGTGGGTTCGGAACGCTCGCGGTGTTGAGAACGCCCGCCAGCTCCAGAGGGGTAACCCGCTCCGGGGCTTTCCGGGCTGCTCCCGCCGGCTGCGGGCGCTGGGCGGTGATGCGCCCGCTCGTCGTACTTGCCGAAAATCATCTTGCCGGCCGTCGTCTGCAGCACCGAAGTGACCGTGATGTCTATGGTCCTGCTGATCATCTTCTTGGCATTGTCCACCACGACCATCGTCCCGTCGTCCAGATAGGCCACTCCCTGGTTGTACTCCTTGCCTTCTTTCAGGATGAACACCCGCATGGTCTCGCTCGGCAAGACAATCGGCTTCAGGGAATTAGCCAGCTCGTTGATGTTCAACACCGAGACGCCCTGCACTTGGGCCACCTTGTTCAGGTTAAAGTCGTTGGTGACGATCTTAGCCTCGTACTTCTTGGCCAACTCGATCAGCTTCATGTCCACTTCGCGGATGTGCAGGAAGTCGTCCTCTACGATCCGCACCTGCAATTGGGCCATCTTCTGGATATGTTGCAGCACGTCGAGGCCGCGACGGCCACGGTTGCGCTTCAGGGAGTCGGCCGAGTCGGCCACCAGTTGCAGCTCCCGCAGCACAAACCGCGGGACCACCAGGACTCCGTCCATAAAACCGGTCTCGCAGATGTCGGCGATGCGGCCGTCAATGATGACGCTGGTGTCCAGCACCTTAAGAGATTCCCTGACCGGCTTCTCGCTGCCAAACAGGTCCCCCAAGGCGGCCAGGTTCAGCAAGTCGCCTTTGCTCGCTCCCACTACCAGTCCCACGTAGCCCATCAGCAGGAGCGTCATCACCTGCAGGAAGGACTTCGTGGTGGGCTCGTTCACGCTGTGCCCGATCACCAGGCTGATCAGGAAGGCGACGAGGATTCCCAACGTGGAACCCACCGCCGCGCCGATCAACCGGGCCAGGCTGGCGCGCCTTAATCGAATTTCAAAACTGATGATAGCCGCTGAAAGCGCCAGGCCCACAAGCAAGGCAGACTCCGCGCCAAGCCCAAAAGGACGGAAGTAGTAGCAAGCGACGGTGAGGACGGCGGCGAACACTGCCCTTACAATCGCAAGGTCAAGCACAGTAACCCCTTTCCGTTCCGGCGCTGAAATGCCGGCCGGAACTTTCGTCGGCAAATTACTTGCCATTCTTTAGCCTCAGTATAACACCGGACGAACTTGATTCTATGGGCGAGACAGTGATAACGGCGCGCGCTGTCGGAAGTACCAAGTCATTAAGTCAGGATCGGACCGGAGTGCCCCAAGAGGGAGTGATCTCCTTCAGCCCCAAGAGGCATGCTCAGGGTCATCCATCGCCGCCCTCGCCTCGAAGCCGTGCTGGAGCCGGTGATGCGTACTATCAAACTGCTTGCTGCTTTTGAACAATTCGTGGCGTCCGTCGGTCGCTTCGTCTTTCACCCGGGCCAGCAGAGCGTTCTTTTCCTCCCCAGACATTGGCTTGAAATGGCGGGCCATTGCGACATTCTCGTTTAACTGATCCATGGTGGTGATTCCCAGGATCTGGGTGGATACCGGCTGGCTCAAGCAAAACCGATAGCAGTCCATTGCGCTCAGCCCGGCTTCCGACGTTAGCCGACCCTCGGGCCTGCCGCCGGCCAGGCCCTTCATTCCGAGCACGCCAATCTTGCTTTTCAAACACACTGGGACGACTTCCTTTAGGAAGCTCCGATAGTGCGCGTCCATCACATTGATCGGCATCTGGACCGCGTCCCAAGGGTAGGGTTTGGAGATCATTTTCAGGTGAATGAGTGGATCCTTGTGCCCGGTGAATCCGATGAACCGCACCTTGCCCGCTTTTTTCGCTTCCAGGCCGGCCCGGATTGCGCCTCTCTCGAAGGCCCAGTCGGGATCGTTGTGGTAGTTAATCTCATGGAATTGCCAGAGGTCGAGGTAGTCCGTCCGCAAGCGTCGAAGACTCTCCTCCAGGTTTCTCATCGAGCCCTGGTAATCACGCTCGCAGTCCTTGGTCATCAGGAAGACCTTGTCGCGGCGGCGATCCATGGCGAGGGCCCGGCCCATTCGTTCCTCGGCGACCCCATCGGAGTACTCCCAAGCGTTGTCGAAGAAGGTGAGCCCCTCGTCAATCGCCGCGTGCATAATCCGGGTGGCCAGGCTGTCGTCGTTGAGCGCGCCAATATGTCCGCCCCCCAAACCAACAATCGAAACCTGCTGCCCGGTCTTGCCCAGCGGGCGCGTGGGCAGCCCAGACGCTGTGGCGCTGGCAGTCTGCGCGATGAACTCCTGGGCCAAGACAGCCACTGAGGTTGCCGCTACAGCGTCGCGTAGAAACTCCCGTCTTGATCTCTCTTCCATATCGCCTCCTCGCACTCCATAACCGCCTGGAACACAACTGCGAACCGGTTGCGAACCGGTACAGTAGGGACTCAGGATACTAAAGGGCATCCCGAAGGGGGAAGAAATTTCCTCCCTGAGATCAGGGTGTTCCTACGGTCACCGGTGCGACGCTGTCGGGACTTACTTTGGGGGCTGGGCGAGCGCGACTTCCTGGGAGCGCTGGAGCCGGCGGAGGAAGGGGTGATCGGGGTCGGCGTAGGCCAACAGTTTCAACAATTCGGCTTCGATCTCGCGTGCCTCCTGCTCCCGGCCCACTTTCCGGTACAACTGGGCCAGCCGAAGCTGGGTTTTCATCCATTCCGTGACAAAGAACGGCGGAATGAGGGCCACATCCACACGGAAGACGGGGACCACCAGGCGCGAGTCCGCAGGCAGGAGGCTTTCCAGGGCGACAGCCGCGCTGGGAGCCGCCGCCCAACAAATCATCGCCCTGCTGCAAGGGGACTGAAGGAATCGCTGACTGGATCTAGCCGCAGCTAGGAGGAAAGGTAGAGCTGGGGGACGCGGGGGCCGATGTTGCAGAGGATCTCGTAAGGGATAGTCCCGGCGCACTCGGCCATTTCGGTGGCCGTGATCTGGGCCGCACCCTGGCAGCCGATGAACACCACCTCATCCCCTACCTCGACGTTGGGGATGGCGGTCACATCCAAGAGAGTAAAATCCATGCTGACGCGGCCCACCACCGTGGCGAAGCAGCCGCGCACCAGAGCCCGGCCGCGGTTGGAGAGGGCGCGGTTGACGCCATCGGCATAGCCGGCGCCCACGGTGGCAATCAGCGCCCGGGCTGGCGTCACGTAGCTGGCGCCGTAGCCCACCGCCGTCCCCTTAGGCACCCACCGTAGGGAAAGCACCCGCGACTTCAGGCTTAGCACCGGCTCCACCCGCAGCGGCGATTCCCAAAGCTGGTAGCCGTAGAGGGCCAGACCCGGCCGCACCATGGTCCCCCAGGATTCGGGACAGCGCGCCAGTGCCGTGCTGTTAGCCAGATGGATGCAGGGCGGCTGAAAGCCTGCCTGGTTCACCTGCTGCTGGATGCTGCCGAACAACTCCAGTTGCTGGCGGGTCTGATCCAGCGAAGGCTCTTCGGCCGAGGCCAGATGAGTGTAGAGG
>JAKZXP010000201.1:0-4780 GCA_047514915.1 Terriglobia bacterium | reverse complement strand
AGCCTGCACTCAAATCGAGATTTTTACATATATTACGCGCAGTCCCGCATCACCGGCTTCATGAGTCACTGGCAGACCTTCAGCGGCGAGCAGATGCTGGTGCTGGCGGTGCTGCTGGCCTTCCTGCTGGCCTCCAGCGTGCGGCCGTGGTGGACCTGGGCAGCCGCAGCCCTCATCAGCCTGTCGCTTCTGCTGGCATTCACTCGCGGTGTCTGGCTGGGCTGCCTGGCGGCGCTGGTCTACCTGCTGTGGGACCTCCGCCGGCGCTGGTTGCCAGCGATCCCGGTGGCGCTGGTGTTGCTCTACCTGGTTTCGCCGCCCCTGGTCCAGTTGCGGGTGCGTTCATTGTTCAGCACGAAGTCGGAAGACCCCATCCGCGCGCGCGTGCTGATGACCTACACGGGACTGAATATGATCCGGCAGCATCCGCTGTTTGGCATCGGTCCCAACCGAGTGCAGTACTGTTTCGACGAGTATCGGCCGCCTCTCCTGGGCCCGAAGCCGGAAGCCTATTACGGGCACCTCCACAGCAATTACCTGCAGATCGCCGCCGAGCGCGGATTGCCGTGCCTGGCCTTTTTCCTGTGGCTGCTGCTGGCAGCTCTCCGCGACCAGCGACAGCTCGCCCCGCGTCTGGCTCCCCAATACCGCTACATCGCACACGGGATCGGGGCCGCCGTGGTAGCGGTGCTGGTGGCGGGCGCCTTCGAGTACAACTTTGGCGATTCGGAAGTAGCCATGCTGCTGCTGTTTTACCTGAGCTATGGGTACACGGTGCGTCGCGGGTTGGAACAGGTCAGCCAGCCGCCACAGCCGGATGAAAAGGCTGTGGTGCGGGATGGCTAGTGGCGGAGTCCCGAGGGCATAGACAACGGACTTGGAGGAAACAGCATCGCGCTGCGTTCTGTGCTGCTTGTTCAACGCCGCCGCGGCGCGACCGCAGCGCGAGAGGTTAGGAAGGTAGGTTCCAGATGGCGTCCCGTTTTCTCGACGAACAGCAGGTAGCTCGCTACCGTCAATTCCACTTCGATTTTCCTGAGCGCACTCTGGCCGGCAAGGTGGTGCTGGTCGCCGGCGGCTCGGGCGGGCTCGGCAGCGCTACCGCTGCGATGCTGGTGAAGGAGGGGGCCACGGTCGTGCTCGGCTATCGCGCTAACCGCGTGCGCGCCGAGGCGCTGGCCACGGCGCTGGCAACCTACGGCAGCGGGTGCGTACACCTGGTGGAGGGCGACCTAAGAGAAGCCTCTGCCCGCCAGCGCTATCTGGCGGCCGCAGACCGGGGGGAGCTCTACGGCCTGGTCAGCTTCGTAGGAGATCCCGCCCGGCTGCCCCCCGGTGCGCCCGCCGGCGAGCAAGGGCATGAAGCTTTGCAGCAATCTCTGGAAGCCTCGTGGGGCCTAAATTTCCTCGCCCCGGTCTTGATGGCGCGCCTGGCGGGCGAACGGATGCTGTCGGCCGGCACGCCAGGCAGCATCGTGCTGTTATCCACCATGCAAGCGGTGGGCGTCTTCGAGGGCAGTGTCTCTTACGCGGCTCCCAAGTCCGCGCTGGTTCACGCAGCCAAGATCTTGGGTAAGGAATGGGGCGGGCAGGCCAACATCCGGGTGAACGTCGTGGCGCCCGGTGCCACGATCGCCGGTATGGCGGAGGGCAGCATCCGCAGCGGCAAATACGATGTTTACGTGGGAAAAGGAATCGTCCCGCGGTTTGGCCGTCCCGAGGACATTGCCCGTGCCGTCCGCTTCCTGCTGGAGCCGGACAACTACGTTACCGGGCAGGTGCTGACGGTGGACGGCGGCCTTACGTTGCGCCGCGACCTCCGCTGAATGCGCAGCTCGGCCAACGGGTGTCGTATTGCGCAAGTTTCGAGCCGCCAGTGTGAACCATTGTCAAGCTATGGCGCTTTCTACGCGGTTGAGGCTTCTTCCAGTTGAATGACACGAAAGGAGGGGATGACACGAAGGGCGAGGAAGCGCGCTAACATCGCACAGCCTTGCTCTCCGCGCACCTCCTGATTCCATTTCGCGGCGGTTCAGAGAAATACCGGCCACCGACTGAGTCAGCGGGCCAGGCGGGAGGCCCGAGCAACATCGGAAACGCACAACACAGTGTTCACCTTCCTACCGATTCCGCCGCTGGCGTAGGCGTAATCAATATTGATGCCGGCGACGGCCAACTTCTCGGCGACTGCGGCCAACGCCCCGGGTTTGTCCGGCAACGCGACCACCAGCACGTCCTCTTCCGTGGGGTCCAAGCCCTGGGCCTGCAAAGCCTTCTTGGCGCGGGCAGGGCTGTTCACCAGCAGGCGGATCGGACTTCGGTCACCGCTTCCCACACAGATCAGCCCCGTGATGTTCACCTTGCTGTCGGCCAGCGTGCGGACCACATGGGCCAATGTCCCAACAGCGTCCGGCACATAAACGGTCAGTTGTTTGGCTTTCATAGTAGCCGAGAGTAGCACAAAGTTTGGCTGGGCAGGGATGGGTTAAGCCAATGCTAGCCCGGCTGGCGAGGCCTTTGCAGGGGCCCGGCAGCTTCACCCAAGATGCCACTTCGGGTCGGGCTGGCTCCTGAACACCATCACCTGGCCTAACTCCACGCGGGAGGACCAGCAGGCTGCTGAGTCCCGCACAGACTAAGAATCTTTGCGGCTGCGCGCATTCAAAAGCTGGTCAGGGCTTTGGCTTTCTCGCGGACTTGCTGTGCCCGAGCCGGTTTGCCGGCGCGGGCGAAGGCATCGGCCAGCGTCTTCAAGATGTCGGCGTTCTTCCACCCGGTGGCCTCGGCGGCCGCCGTGGCCAGCTCGACCGCGCGTTCTGGGTTTGCCAGGAGGGGGTCGGTGACGGTCAGATACAGGCGTGCCAGGTTGTACTGTGCCATCAGCAGGTTGGGAGCTGCTTCCAGCGCTTTTTCGTAGGCGGCGATGGCCGCTGCCGGCCGGCCCATCTGTTCCCAAGTTTGGGCTTTGCCCAGCAAGCCCTCGGGATGGTTCGGCTTGAGGACCAGGGCCTGCGCGTACTGGACGAGCGCCTCATCCCAGTCTTGAGCATGGCGGTGGGCGTCAGCCAGGGAAAGCCGAGCGTTCCAGTCCCGGGGCGCCACCTCGACGGCCTTTGAAAAGGCGGCCATGGCCGTCGGATAATCCTTCTTTCTCATAGCCACGGCGCCCAGCGCCAGGTGAGGCTGCGGCACCCAACGGTTCTTTCCCACCGCACGGTGCGCCTGCTGTTCGGCTTCGGCCAGCCGTCCCTGCCGCAGGTACAGCCGGGCCAGAGACACTTCCAGCAGCGAATCGGGAGCCAGAAGGCCCATCTTCTTGTATTCGGCTTCGGCTGCCTCGAGGTCACCGGCAGCCTCGTAGGCCAGTGCCAGCGCGTAGTGGGCTTCGGCGCTGGTCGGGTCAGCCTCCACGGCCTCTTTGGCCAGTGCCAGGGCCTGCTGCCATTCCCCTTGGCCAATCAGACGCCCGGCCTCAACTGCTTTCTTGTGCGCCTGGACAGAATCGAGCGGGGGCTCGGTGTCTTGGAGCAAGAGAAGGCTCAGCAGCAGCGGAATGAGAAGCGACAGTCCCATCGTTGTCTCTCATCATACCCGACAAGGAGACCGAAGGCCCGACAAGGAGACCCAAAGGCCTGACAAGGGGATCCGAGGACCTGACAAGGAGATCCGAAGGCTGCGTGCGTTGAATGAGTGCCTAGGTGGTTGACGTGGGAACCGCTAGTTACCTCTCTGGCTGCCCGCGTTGCGCTTTGGCCTGCTGTAACTCCGCGATTCCGGCCCGGACTTGATCGGCGTTGGGCGCCTTGGGGCTCTCTTGCAAAAAGGTGCGCAGCTGCTTTTCCGCTTCCTCCAGCTTTCCTTTCTGCCAGTAGATTTGGGCTAGCAACAGGTGGATCTGAGGCACCTGGCGATGCTCATGCCGGTCCGCTTGCAGAGCGCTCTTTTCGGCCTCCTCCACACGGCCCAGCGACAGGTTGGCGTAGGAGCGGAAGAAATGCCCAGGGCCCAGGGTGGGATAGAGCTGCAAGATTTTGCTCGACGTTTCCAGCAACCGCTGAGGCTCAGGTATTTGCATCCAAGCCAAGTTAACGTAAGAGCTCACCCAGTTGGGGTCGGCGGCAATGGCTTGCTCGAAGGCTTTGAGCGCCTCCGTCTTCTGTTTTTTCCGTATGTAGATCGCTCCCATCTCGTTGAAGGCTTCCGCGTACTCAGGATAAATCTCGGTGGCTTTCTGAAGCCGCTGGAGAGCCTCGTCGTACTTCTTCTTTCGGCCGGCCTTTCGAGCTTTGTTAAATTCCTTCCTGGCTTTCTTGGGAACTTTGAGGCTAGCCAGGCTGACGATGGTCCCGCTGCCGGTCGTTTCGCTGTCCGCAAATAGCCCTCTTCGGACGCCACGTTCCCGGATGATGATTGTGGCAGGGGCGTTACCGAAGAAATCCACATCTTCGACATATTCCCACCCGTTGCCCAGATGCACGTGGACCTCATACCGGCGCCCGGACTGCTGCTGCTGTTGCTGCTGAAACTGGAAGGTGCCATCCGATTGGGTAATGGTGCTGTCCACGCGCATCATGTCCCGGTAAAGGTCCACGCGCATGTGCAAAAGTGGGGGATCCACTATTCTGCCGGAGATGCCGCCTCCGAAGCGGCCAAACGGGTCGCGTCCGAAGGGGTCTTGACCGGGAGACCGGGGCGGCTCTATTCCCCGCTGCGGCCTGCCGGGCTGTGGCTCCGTTCCGGGGGAGGGTTGGGAAGGGCGCGTCGGGGGCGTCTGCCCCTG
>JAKZXP010000200.1:0-5683 GCA_047514915.1 Terriglobia bacterium | reverse complement strand
CCATTATACAGGGCAGAGGGCTCGCCTTCAGCCCCTCCCGTCTATAACAAGATTTAATCCCTCGAATAGCGAAATTGCATCCTGAGAGCGCTTCGGCTCCAGTGCCGTGACCGCTCCTACGTTGGGTTCAGGAGCTGGTAGGAGAATTCTTCAATGACGGGATTGGTCAGCACGTCGCGGGCGATGCGTTCGATCTGCTCGCGGGCTTGGTCGTGGCTGAGGCCGTCGGAGAGCACAATTTCAAAATACTTTCCCTGACGCACGTCGGCGACCTCGGAAAACCCGAGTTCACGAAGCGCCCCCAGGATGGTCTGGCCCTGCGGATCGAGCACCGTGCTCTTCAGCGTGACGAAGACTTTGGCTTTCATCTTTTAATCCGGACCCGGCTGGCAGCTCATCTGGACCCGGCTGCCGGGCCGCGCTCGCGGACCGCCTGCCGCCCTGCGGCAGCGTCAGCCGCCTGGTCCAGCAATTCCACCACGTGCCCCACGCGCTGGCCGCGGCCCCAGCGGGCGACGCCGGCGCGAAGCTGCAGCAGGCAGCCCGGGTTGGCCGTCAACACCAGTTCGGCCCCGGTGGTGTTGACGGCCTGGATTTTTTTCTCCAGCAGCTCCATGGACAGGTCGTTGTGCGAGATATTGTAGATGCCGGCGCTGCCGCAGCAAATTTCCGCCAGAGGCAGTTCGCGGAACTCCACGCCGGGCACACGCTGGATCAGCTCGCGGGGCGCCGAGCGGACGCGCTGCCCGTGCAGCAGGTGGCAGGGGTCCTGATAGGTGACCCGTACAGCCACTTCCCCCAGTGGTTGCACCAGGCCGGCTTCGGCCAGGAACTCGGTCACGGCCTTCGCCTTCTCCGCGAAAATCGCGGCGCGCTCGCCGTATTCCTCATCGCCGGCCAGCAGCTCGTGGTACTCCTTCAGCGTCGAGCCGCATCCGGCGGCGTTGGTCAGCAACGCGTCAAATGGCTCGGCCAGGAAGGCCTGAATGTTTTGCCGGGCCAGACGCTGGGCCTGGTCGCGCACTCCGGCGTGCACGTGCAGAGCGCCACAGCAGAGCTGTTCGCGAGGAATGACGACCTCGCACCCGTTGGCGGTGAGCACCCGCACCGTGGCTTCGTTCAGCCGGGCGAAGCTGACGTTGGCGATGCAGCCGGCGAACAGCGCCACCCGGTAGCGCCGCCGTCCCCGCGCCGGGTACATCCTGCCGAGCTGGCGGAAAAAGAAGGGCGGCTCGGCGGACGGCGCCAACGCCTCGATGCTGGCCAGCCCAAGCTGTTCCAGCAGGCCGGCGCGCCGCACCATCTGCTGTAGGCCGGAAGCCTGGTAGAACCACAAGCCCCAGCCAGCCACCCCCAGCAGCGCCGGGCTGTTCAGCAGGTGCCGGAAGACGAAACGTCGCACGGCACGCTGGAGCAGCGGCCGCCGGTAATGTTGCTCGATCTGCGTCCGGGCCGCCTCCACCAGCTTTCCGTACTGCACCCCGGAGGGGCAGGCCGTTTCGCAGGCGCGGCAATCCAGGCACAGGTCAATGTGCTTCACGAAGCTGTCGCCCAGCGGCAGGCGCCCTTGGTCCACCTGGATCATCTGGTAGATGCGGCCGCGCGGCGAATCCATTTCCACACCCAGCTCCCGGTAGGTGGGGCAATGGTTCAGGCACAGCCCGCAATGAATGCACTTGGAGTAGTCCTCCCACAGGGGCCGATCGGGACCCCGGAAGCCAGAGGTGCCGCCAGAGATGCCGCCGGAGGTGCCGCCAGAAGTGCCGTTCGTCGTTTCCTCTACAGGGGTCAGCATACGAACCGGCCTGGGTTCAGGATGCCGTTGGGGTCGAAGGACTGTTTGAGTTTCTGCATGATGGCGTAGTCGTCCCGAGGCGGACCCCAAACGTCCAGTTGGGCCTGAATCGGCGGCGGGGCGAATTCAATCACGACGTGCGCACCGAGCGAGCGAGCCACCTGCTGAGTGTTTCGGCAAAACCCGAGCAGGTCCGCCCCACTGACGGACAAGTAGGATACGCCGGAACCTGCGCGGGCGACCAGCGCCGTTTCCGCCCCTTGCCGGCGCAGGTCGTCTAAGGCGGTCTCCAGCAGGGGTTGCATCCCTAGCAGTGTCGAGGAGAGCTTGAGGCGAACGCTGTGGGGATGGGCGGCAGAGAAGGTCGCCGGCAGGTCGCAGACGGCCCGCCAGAGGTGATGCTCCTGCTCGCCGGCCAGGGTGTCGGAATCCGTGGCGCCGGCGTCCCGGCCTAGTGCGGCTACCTCGCGGCGGCTGCGCTCGATCACGCGTTCTACGCCGCCGTAAGTCACCGCCAGAAGAAACTCGCCGCGCGGTAGCTGCCGCCCGGCGGCTTGGCCCACCAACGAGGCGGCGCCGCCGTCTAGCAGGTCCAGCGCCAGCGGCGAGAGCACCGACCTCAGGATCGCGCCTCGCGCCTCCAGCGCATGGGCCAGCGAGCCGAACACCAGCACGCTGGTTTCGGTAGCGGGCCGTGGGAACAGCTTAAGAGTCACGTCAGTGATGACGGCCAGCGTTCCCAGCGAACCGATCATGAGCTTGGCCATGTCGTAGCCCGCGACGTTTTTCACCACCATGCCGCCGCTCTTCACCACCTTTCCTTCGACAGTGGCGAAGTGCATCCCGATCACCATGTCGCGCGCGGTGCCGTAGAAGAGACGGAAGGGGCCGCTGGAGTTGGTCGCCAGCGCGCCGCCGATGGTGGCGCGCTCGGGGCAGGCGACCCCCAGCGGGAGCCACTGCCGGTGCGGCGCCAGGGCGGCGGAAAGCTCAGCCACCGTCAAACCTGCTCCCATGCTCGCGGTCAGGTCCGCCGGTTCGTACTGCTTGAGATGGTTCAGGCGTCGCAGGCACAGGGTCAGGTCGGCGCCGGCAGGCGCTGCGCCCAGCTCCTGCTGCGAGGAGCCTCCCGCCGGGATGACGCGGAGGTGCTCGGTGTTGGCCAGCGAGAGCACGGCGGCGACTTCCTCAGCGGTGCCGGGGAAAACGGTGTCACCAGCCACGTGTTCCGGACCAACCAACTCACCCAGCCGCGGCACAATGTCACCGCGCAGCGCCATCGGTCGCCAGTATAGCACGCAGGGTCGAACGGCCCTTTCCTGCCGGAATTTCCCGCAGCCAGGAAGAACTTCCGAGGCGGCTAGTGCCGCGTCCCAGAAATTCGCCACAAAAGTTCATGACCACTCGCTCACGCTCGTGGCTCGGAAGCACGTTAAAAATACAGAGCCGCGCGCGTCAGCAAGCGGTCCCACAAGCACACAAACATATGCAGCGTTCTTCGGGGACACGACACTGGTGCATTGCACAGATTCGAAGGGCCTTACTCGCGGTCCATCTGCGCAGATCTGCGTGAATCTGTGGATTCTTTCCGTGCTTCACTTACTTCTACTTCGGTTACGGAACACTAGCCCCGGCGGAGGGCGATCATGGCGTAAAGGCGGCCGGCGGCAGTCCCTTCGCGGCGGTAGGAGTAGAGAAGGTCGGTGCGGCAAGCGGTGCAAGGCGCCCCGGTGACGATGTTCTTTGGCCTCAGCCCCGCCGCCAGCAACTGCCTGCGGTTGGCCTCCTCCAGGTCCAGGTAGGCGGTGGCGGGGTTGAGTGTGCGCATGATGGAGATGCGATCTCTCATGATCTGCCGTGGCAGCAGGGTATCGGCAGGGTTTTCCGGCTCCAGACCGCGGAATAGCTCCTCAGCGTAAGGGAACTGGGAGCGGAACTGCTCCAGCACTTCCTCGCCCACCTGATAGCAGCAGACCCGGATTCCCGGCCCGATGACTGCGCGCATCCTCGACGGGTCGGCGCGGTAGTGGGCTCGCATGGTGCCGACGGTTTTTTCCGTGATGCGGCGTACCGTGCCGCGCCAGCCGGCGTGCACGATGCCCACGGCTCGCGCCACTGGGTCCAGCAGCAGGATGGGAGGGCAGTCCGCCGTCTTCACCGCTAGCGCTAGACCGGCCGTGGCAGTGACCATGGCGTCGCCAACCGGGGCGTCGCCAACCGGGAGGCGCTCCGGCACAACATCGATGGTCCGTACCGTCGCCGAGTGGATCTGGCGCAATTCAACCGGCCGTAGCACTTTCTCCCCTGAGGCCACGCGAGCAAAGAAATCCCGGCGCGAGACGTGGCGCGTGCTGAAGCCGTGCACAACCGCAGGCAGCCGCTGCCAGGCGCGAGCAACCAGCCAGGTCTTTGTGATCTTAAAGCTCGAAGGTTGTCCCATCACTGGCGGCGCGCACTTCTACGCCTGTCTCTCGGGAGAGCTGTTGCGCCAGTTCCCCCAGTTCCCAGGGTTTGGCGCGGTGCATGGTCATACCAAAATGGGTGCAGGGATGCCCAGGAACTTCACGAAGTCGCCGCTGGCCATCCTGCTCGTTATAATAGCTCGCAGCCTCATGAAGTGCTTGGGGTGAAGTTCTTGGAGCGAAGTTCTTGGGAACAAAATGATCGTCGGCACCGGAATTGACGTGGCCGAAGTCGGGCGCCTGGAACAGGCGACGGCCCGGCACGGCCAGCGCTTTCTGGAGCGCGTCTTCACCGCGCGCGAGATTGAATACTGCGAGCGCCACAAGAATCGCTTCGAGCGTTACGCCGCCCGCTTTGCGGCCAAGGAGGCGGGCATGAAAGCCCTGGGAGTCGGCTGGCGGGGCGGCGTGCGGTGGCGTGACCTGGAGGTGGTGAACCAGCGGGGGGGGGAGCCGGAGCTGCGGCTTTCGGGAGTGGCCGCGCGCATCGCCCAGAAGCAGAAGGTGCGCAACGTCGCCTTATCGCTCACCCACACCCAGACGCAGGCCGTGGCCCAGGTGATCCTGGAAGATTGAAGGCTCGGGACCTTACTTGGTTGGCCTAGAATACCACGCCCGCCAGGCCAGGTTCTTCGACGCCAGTAATCAGTGCCTCCACGAGGCGGTTGGGCCCGAGCCGCGATCCATGTAGGCGAACCTTCAGGTAGTTGTCGCTCAGCGCCGACCCGCCCTCAAGCGTGCCGGCCTCAAGCGTGATCACCGACAGGCGGCGCCCCACCTGTCGACGGCGAAATTCCAGGTTCTTCCGCGCGGCCAGCTCACGCAAGAGGCGGTTACGCTCCCGCGCCACGCGACCGTGCACCTGATCCGCCATCGCAGCGGCCGGAGTTCCCTCTCGGCGCGAGTAGGTGAACACGTGCAGGTAGGTGAAGGGCAGGCGCTCCACCAGCGCCCGGGTCTGCTCGAAGTCCTCGTCGTTTTCTCCGGGAAAGCCGACCATCACGTCAGCACCGAAGGCTGCCTCGGGCAGCAGTTGGTGCGCGCGCCACAGGCGCTGCTCGTAATGCGCGGCGCGGTAGCGGCGGCGCATGCGGCGCAGGACGCGGTCCGAGCCGCTTTGCAGCGGTGCGTGCACGTGCCGGGCGATCCGGGAGGAGCTGGCCATCAGCTCCAGAAGCTCGTTGGTAAAGTCCAGCGGCTCGACCGAGCTGAGTCGGATGCGCTCGATGGCCGTCTCGCTCAGGATGGCGCGCACGATAGCCGGGAAACTGAGGCGGGACTCCAGGTCACGACCGTAACGGCCCAGGTTGATGCCGGTGAGAACAATTTCGCGGTAGCCGGCGTGCTCCAGCTCGCGTACCTGCGCGAGGACCGCTTCCGGCCGCAGGCTGCGGCTGCGCCCGCGCACCGCGGGAATGATACAAAA
>JAKZXP010000199.1:0-2823 GCA_047514915.1 Terriglobia bacterium | reverse complement strand
TTCCGTGTCCCCATAGCCATGCGCCCGATTGTAAGCCAAAAACATTATCCATATGAAGTGTTTTTATCTCCCAAGGCCACTTTAGACACAGGCTGCTAGCGGTGAGATTTCCGTACCGCTGGGGAACCGGGCTGGCAGCTTCAGCATCGGTCCCTCGGGGAAGGTGCCGGGCACTCCCGCGGGCTCACCGGCCGGACTGGAGGGAGGCGGTGCGGGCGGCCCAGCACCCGCAGGCGAGGGCACTGGCCAGGGTCCGGCACGTCAGTTGGCCGACATTCGCGTACCTGGCATCTCCATCAGCGGGGGCATCCAGCCCCCTTCCGCCAGTTTGGGGCCGATCGTGAGCGGTCCCCCGCCAGCTCCGCCACCCCCGCCCGCCCCCTCAAAACCCGCACCAGCGAGGCCCGCCAACCCCAATGTCATCGCTGCCCTGGTGGCCCGGGCCACGCGTCCCACATCGGGTCTGCCGGAGTGGGGGACTGGGGATCGCCGCGCCGCCCAAGGTTTTCTCTACAGCAAGAGGGTTTACACGGTTTACATCAACATGCCCAACCTGAGCAGCCAGAGCGGAAGCTGGATCATACGTTTCTCGGAACTCGGCGCTCCAGTGCCAAGGGTCAATGAACCGGAGCTGACTGCTCCAGTGGCCTTGCGCAAGGTAGACCCCGGCTACGACCCGCGTGCCGTCCGCGAGGGGGTAGAAGGCACCGTGGTGCTGTACGCCGTCATCCACCAGGACGGGAAGGTGGATTCGGTGCGGGTGGTGCGGAGCTTGCATCCGCGCCTGGACGAAAACGCAGTCCAGGCGCTGCTTCGCTGGCAGTTCCAGCCTGCCACGCGCGATGGGCATCCAGTGAAGCTGGAAGCCCTGGTCCAGATTCCTTTCACTTTGGGCCCTAAGCCTTTCTGACTGATTCCTGGTCTGAACTGATTTCTGGCGCCCTCTTATGTTTCCCGCCTCTTTTTTGTTTCTCGCCTCTTTTTTTGTTCTCGAAAGTGGCCGGCACCTTGTCTGTTTAACGGAAGCAGTGCCATAATGCTTCTCCACGATGGATCAAGATGATGGGATCAAGCGCATGGCCGAAAAAGCGCACCAGCAACGAATCCCGGTCTTGGTATTGAGGGACGACCCCCAGCGAGCGTTCCAGGAGGACACCGTAACCACGACGGTGGCCCGGACCTGGGTACAGGTGCGCCTGCGGCATAACCTGGACCCCGGTGCCGACGTGGTCATCTTCAACAAACAGAACGGGTATCAGGCCGAGTTTCTGATGGACAGCAGGCCGGCGCCCAATGAAGCGAAGCTGCTTCTCCGCGATCATTCGGTGGACATCTGGCAGCTCGATTTTGGCCGCCCACCAGAGCTCGCGCCTGACCTGCGCCGGCGCATGCACCTGGTTTGCATTGCCTGTCAGACGCGCGAAACGGTGCCGCTGGAAGAATACGAGATCGGAAAACTGGAACGGACCGAGCGCCTGACGCGGAACTGCCCGAATTGCGCTGCCGAGACCGATTGGGAAAAGGAGTCGGTGGCGCAGGTGCGCGCCGAAGCGGCAGGGCGCGAGAAAACAGAACAGGAGCGCCGCTCCCGCGAGGAACGGGGGGGACAGCTGAGCGAACAGGCGGAGGCGACCCAGCTCGCTGAGGAGAAAGCACAAGCCGCAGCCGAACAGGCACGCCAGGCGGCGGAGGAAGCCGCCGCGAGCGAAGCAGCCGAAGCCACCCGCCATGTTGAAGCTCAGGCCGCGCAACGCAACGCCATCGAGGCGACAAACCGCGCGGAAGCGGAGTTAACAGAACTCACCGGCGCCCGCACGGCAACCGAGCGGAAAGCCCAAGAAGCCGCAACTCAAATCCCGGAAGCGGAGTCGAAAGCCGAGGCAGCGGCCATGGCACTCATCAAAGCCACCAAGGAGGCCGAGGAGGCCGAAGCCAAGTCAGAAAAACTGCGGCGAGAAGCTGAGGAGGCCGCACAGCGGGCCGAGCAGGTTCGGCAGCGGGCCCAAGAGCTGGCCGAAAAGCGCGAACAGGCCCGAAACATGGCCGAAGCTGCCCGGCAGTCAATCGATCAGGCCCGGAGCAATCAGGAAGCCGCCGAACGCGAGATCACGCAGAACCTGCGGAAGCTGGAGGCCGCTGCCCAGGCAAAAGCAGCTGCTCTAAAAAGTTTCAAAGAGAGCGGGGAGGCGGCGGCGAAGCGAGCTGCGGAACTCTCCAAAGCGGCTCAGGTAGCCGGGGCGGCGCGCGCGCAAGCCGAAGAGACCACGACCAGGCTGGATGCCGCCGCTGCCGCACGCCTGCTGGTGGGCACCGAATTGGAGGCGCTGCTGGGGCAGCCTCCGGAGGTCGCTGCCCAGCCGGCGGCAGAGGCAGAAGCCGCCCCATCGGCTGAGCCTGAGATTTCCTGGAGTGAACGCCGCACCGCTCGTCGCGTCTTCGTCCGCACCCAGGCCCGCATCCGCCGTCTCAGTTCCTCTGAGGTCGTCGCGCCGGTCGACGTCTCCCGCGGCGGAATCTGCTTCGAAAGCCGCGCTTCCTATGAGCTGGACGAGGTGGTTTGGGTAGCCATGCACTTCCGCGAAGACGCGGAGCATCTGGAGACGCCCAGCCGCATCGTCCGCGTCAGCCCCGGCGCCAAAGGCGACCGTTATTCCTACGGAGTTAAGTTCGAAGGTTAGCTGCCTTCGGACCTTCCTAGCCGAACACGTGGAAGGCCTCCAGCAGGCGGAAATGCCAGCGACTCCTGCTGGCCATTATTTTTCTCGCCTAATGATGGTGTGCGCTTCAAGAAGGGGAACGATTGAGGACTAGATAGACAAGGCC
>JAKZXP010000198.1:0-9960 GCA_047514915.1 Terriglobia bacterium | reverse complement strand
CTCGTACTCCAACAGGGTCGGAGCCGAGACCGGATCAATCGTGGGATCAATCAGTTCAGGATCAGCCAAGGCTAAGTATCCTCACCGGAATTGCCACTTTGAGCCTTCCCTTCGCCCAAGAGCATACGCCAGCTAACCCGTCGACTCAAGGTCAGATCGCCCATGGCCATCTCCTGGGTGGCATCGCGGCCGGCTTTGACCGTTCCGCTACAGGTTTGGTCTTTCTCTCACCTCCAACCCGCGTCGTTGCTAGCACTTATCCTTCCCGAAAGGTTTCCGAACAGTCTGAAAGACTTCTGAACAGCTAGCTTGTCCTCTCTCCTGAGAGAATTAGGGGCACCTGTTGGGCGCGTCCCCGCTGGTCCAAAGGTACCGAGCAAAATGTAACTGTTAGCCTATTGGCTGCTTGCGGCCGCTGCGTTTAACTAGGTGCTTGCAGGACATGGGAGGATAAAAAAAGATGGAACTCAGGTCAATTGGATTGATGGATTCACAGGCGCCTGTCGACTCGCAGCGGCTGCCTCACAAGCCCAAATATAAGGGGCCCAATCGGCGGGACCGTTACCGCGTCAAGAGCCACGCTAAGATCCTGGTCAAGTTCAAGGTGACATGCTCCCTGGGTGTCTACCAGTCCTTGCAAGTCGGGACCATGAGGGACCTGAGCCGCAGCGGAATCTTTTTCGAAGCTTTCGGTGATTACCAACCGGGAATGATGATTGAGGTCGTGTTCCCTTACGACCCCGCAAAGTCATCGTTCGACCGGCCGCAGCAGGCGGAAGTAGTGCGAGTAGAGGAGATCGAAGGCTCACTGAAAAACGGCGTCGCGGTCAAGCTGCTGAACCTTTCCTGAAACCTTGACCGTGGGTTCCTAGGTATACGGCCATGATTCTCTACGAAGCTTTAATGCGGTGCAGCTACTGCGGCACCCGTATGTTCCACAAGCTTCAAGCTTCGCACGGACGAAGTGGCGGCCTTGCAACAGAAAAAACCACCTAAGCGACTCTGGCCAGTCGCGCCGGTGGGCTTCCACCCGCCGCACTGCTAGAGTCCAAGCAGCCACCAGCGCTGTCGCCGTTGACGACCCAAGGCAGCGCAACTACACTCTGCACACCTGTAAATGACTCCCCTGGCCGCTCGACTGATTAGGAAGGGGAACCTGCCCGGCCACCACCTACATTCCCCGGTGGGGTAGTCTTCTCTGGCGTCAAGCTCTGGCGTCTAGCTCTGCCGTCTAGCCCGTGGTCCCAACGAGGCCTCTCCTTCACAGGATGCGTCCCGAAACCTTTGCCAGTGTAAAAAACATCTATTTCCAGGCAATCCGACTAGAATGGTACAGTCGGACTTCCGCTGGCGTCTTTCTACAACGGCGTGGCTACAACGGCGCGGCTACAACGGCGCGGCTACAACGGCGCGGCTACAACGGTCATGGGACAAACCTTAAGCCGGGAACAATTGCTGGAGCGCGTGCTCTTACTGAAAAAGGCGAACCGCCGCGTTGCGTTCACCAACGGCTGCTTCGACCTGCTTCATCCCGGCCACGTGGCACTGTTGGAGCACGGTCGCTCGCTGGGCGACGTGCTGGTGGTGGGTCTCAACAGCGACCGCAGTGTTCGCTTAGTGAAAGGCCCGCACCGCCCGCTGGTTCCTGAAGAAGAGCGGGCTGAGGTGCTGGCCGCGCTGGCTGCCGTGGACTTCGTTACCATCTTTGACGAACCCACGCCCCGGGAGTTGATCGCCGCACTACTGCCGCACGTGCTGGTCAAGGGCGCGGATTGGGGTCCCGATGCCATTGTGGGTCGCGAGGAGGTCGAAGCCGGTGGCGGGCGCGTCGTCTCGGCCGAACTCGAGCCGGGATGGTCCACCTCCTGCCTCATCCAGACCGTGCGCGAGCGCTTTGCAAATCGGCCGGGGGTCCAAAGTTCGAGGCCCGAGGGCCTCTGAAAGAGACGCCGGCTTCGGACCTGACACGTAAGACCAAGGACTCTCCACCCCATGCTTCTGCCGTTCGTCCGAGACCTTTTCCTGGAACTGGAAAAGGACGAAGTGTTTCGGACGGGGCTAAGACCAACGCACGGAACGCTGCGCCTGACCGGGCTCACCGACACTGCTCGGTGGCTCTACGCAGCACTGCTGGCCCGCACAGCAGCTCGCCCGGCGCTGTTGTTCACCGCTGACAACAAACAGGCCGAGGCCGCCTTTGACGTCCTGGAAACCTTTTACAAGCTACTGAACCCCGCAGCGGGCCGCGGTGACGTGGTGCTACTGCCTGCTCATGACACGCTGCCCTACGAGGGACTCTCACCCCACCCGGATATTTGCGAGAAGCGAGCCATCGCGCTGTGGAAGCTGGCCCGGGGACAGGCCCGGCTGGTGGTGGCTCCGCTGGCGGCCGCGGCCATGCGGCTGCAGCCGCCAGAGTTCTACGCAGAGTTGGCCCAGGTCGTGCGTCGGGGCGATGCGCTCCCGCTGGAAGCGCTGGTCACCCACCTGGAAGCGGTGGGCTATCTGCGCCGGGAACCGGTGGAGATGGTGGGGCAGTTTTCAGTACGGGGTGGGATCGTGGACGTCTTTTCTCCTGAGTGCCCGCGTCCGGTCCGGCTGGAGTTTTTCGGCGACGAGCTGGAATCCATCCGCGAATTTGACGTAGCCAGCCAGCGCTCGACCGGCCCACGCGAAGAAGTCACGCTGCTTCCTCTCACCGATTTTCCCTTGCACCACGACCTTGTAGCGTCACTTGCAGAAAAGTTCTACCGACATGAAGAGGCCCGCTACGCGCCAGGAGAACCATTCCCCGGCTGGGAGTTCCTGGTGCCTCTGGTCAGACCCCTCACAGGCACGGTCTTCGACCTGACTGCCGATCCCCTGGTCATCGCGGAAGAGCCCCAGAGTGCCTTCGCCGAACTGGAACGGCTGGCCGGGCGCCTGGAGGCGGAATTCCAGCAGGACGGCCGGCACGCGCAGGTTCGCCCCGAGCAGCTCTATCTGAGCAGCGAGGAACTGAAGGCCCGTTTGGCAGCAACCCGGCGGGTTTACCTGGAAGAACTGGGGCTGACCCCACCGGAGCCCGACGCCACACTGCAGGAATTCGCTCTGGCCAGCCAGCCGGCTCCCCGCTTCCATGGCAACGTGAAACAGTGCACGGAGGAGCTTCGCCGACTGGTTACGCAGGGGTACCGCATCGTGTTCTTTGCCGCTACCACCGGCGATGTGGAACGCCTGTCCGACATTTTTTCTGAGTACGGGCTTGCCTACCAAGTTGGGGTGCATCAGGTGCCGCCGGGCGCCGATGGTTACCTGGAAGAAAAAGCCTACATTGCCACGCCCGTGACCTCGATGGTCATTCTGAAGGGTGCGGTGCCGCGCGGCGTCCTGTTGCCCAACAACCGACTGGCGATATTCGGCACCCAGGACCTGTTCGAGACCTGGGACCTGGTGGCCAGGCGGCCGCTGGTGGCGCCTGGTCCCTCGCGGCTGTCCGCTTTACTCTCTGATCTCCGTGACCTGCAGGTGGGCGACTACGTGGTGCACCGGGACCACGGCGTAGGACGCTACCAGGGCCTGAAAGAGATCCAGGTAGGAGAGAACGGCTCGCAGGGCGAATTCATGCTGCTGGAATACGCCGACCAGGCCCGGCTTTACCTCCCGCTGGAGCGCCTGGATCTGGTGCAGAAGTATCGGGGCCTGGAAGGCGCCCGGCCACAACTGGACAAATTGGGCGGCATTAGTTGGGAGCGCACCAAGGCGCGCGTCCGAAAATCCCTCCGCGACATGGCCGAAGAGCTGCTGAAGCTCTACGCCCAGCGCAAGTTGGCCGGCGGAATCGCATCCAGCGCTGACACCCACTGGCAGCGCGAGTTTGAAGACGCCTTCGAGTTCGGCGAAACCCCCGACCAGTTGACTGCCATCGCCGACGTCAAGCGCGATTTGGAGAAGCCGGAACCGATGGACCGGTTGCTGTGCGGGGATGTGGGGTACGGAAAAACAGAAGTCGCCGTGCGCGCGGCCTTCAAGGTGGTGCAGGACAACCGGCAGGTGGCCGTGCTGGCGCCGACCACCGTCCTGGTGTTTCAGCATATGGAGACTTTCCGCCAGCGCTTTGCTCCCTTTCCCGTTCGCGTCGAGATGCTGAGCCGGCTCCGAAGCGCCCGGGAACAGAACCAGATTCTGAAAGACCTGGAGCTGGGCAAGGTGGACATTGTCATCGGGACCCACCGGCTGCTTTCCACCGACGTGGTGTTCCGCGACCTTGGCCTTCTGGTTGTTGACGAAGAGCAACGGTTTGGGGTTCGCCACAAGGAGCGCGTCAAGCAGATGCGCCAGCAGGTGGATGTGCTGACCATGTCGGCCACGCCGATTCCCCGCACCTTGCACATGTCGCTGGTGGGCCTGCGGGATACCTCCGTCATCGAGACCCCGCCCAAGGATCGCCTCAGCATCCAGACCGTCGTGACCCCCTTCCAGGAAGGTGTGATCCGGAGCGCCATCGAGCAGGAGCTGGCCCGCAACGGGCAGGTCTACTTCGTGCACAACCGGGTGGACACCATCCCCTCCATCGCCGCCTTAGTTCGGAAGTTGGTTCCCCGGGCGCGGACCGGGGTGGCTCACGGGCAGATGAAGGAGCGTGAGCTGGAGCGGGTGATGCTGCGCTTTGTGCGCTACGAGTTGGACGTGCTGGTCTCCACCACCATCATCGAGAACGGCCTGGATATTCCCCGCTGCAACACGATCCTGGTGAACCGGGCGGATCGCTATGGCCTCTCGGAGCTCTACCAATTGCGCGGCCGGGTGGGCCGTTCCAACCGCCGCGCCTACGCCTACCTGCTGGTGCCGGAGGGGCAGGACCTGACTCCCCTGGCTCGCAAGCGTCTGAGCGCGTTGCGAGAGTTTAGTGACCTGGGTTCCGGGTTCAAGATCGCGGCACTGGACCTGGAACTGCGCGGCGCCGGCAACTTGCTGGGCTCCCAGCAGCACGGCCACGTCAACGCCGTAGGGTTCGACCTCTACTGCCAGATGATGGAGCGTGCGGTCCGCGAGCTGAAGGGCGAGGAGCTGCTGCCCGCAGAGGTGGAGACTTCCATTCACCTGGGTCTCGATATCCGCATCCCGCCGGGGTATGTCCCCGAGGAAGGGCAGCGTCTCCGCATGTATCGGCGGCTGGCCAGCGTGGCCAGCCTGGAGGAGCGCGCTGCCCTGGAACGGGAATTGGCGGATCGTTATGGGCCACCACCCGGGCCGGTTCGGAACCTGCTGGAATATGCCGGACTGAAGCTCCTTGCCGGGCAACTGCAAATTCATTCCATCGATCGCAAGCGAGACTTCCTCAGCATCCGCTTCGGCGAAAACTCACCGGTGGATCCGGAACGATTGATGAAATTGGTGGCCTCGCGTCCCGGAGCGCAGTTCACCCCAGCCGGCGTCCTCCGCATCCCGATCGGCCCGAATCGCACCAGAGCCCTGGAGGAAGTCCAGCGGCTGCTCGCGCAGTTGCAGCAGGCAACTCCTGATCCGTCGCCTGCGCACCCGTGAACCCGGATTACGTTGATTGCTTGTCTTCTAGGCCTGAATCACTCCTAGCACTCCTAATCCTATTGGAACAACAATCAAGTGCGGACTGGTTTCATTGGAGAATGCTTGAACACACTATAGGATTGTTGCGCGTTTGCTCAGGACCGAAGGCTCCCGAGAAACGGCTGATGGAGGAAACCTAGCGTGGCGTCGGCGTCCTGACGGCCTCCAGGCCTGCCACCACCTCCTGCCGCTCCGCGGAAGGGAGGCTGGCCCACCAGTTCCACCACGCCGCCGGCTCGCTGGGCAACCGCTGCCCGGTGATGTCGCTCAGCACACGGAACACCCAGCCGCGCGTTTTGTCGTCCAGCACCGGATCGTCCATATACCTCAGCAACTCCGGAACAGCCTTCAGGCGCTGGTCGCGCCGCAGCATCCCAGACTGCGCCAAGCTGCAAGCCGCTCGCTCGCGGACCTTCAATGAAGGATCGTCGTGAAGCACTTCCAGCAGCGGGGTAATGGTTTCGTCGGCACCGATGTGCGCCAAACCCCCAACCGCCCAGTAGCGCACTTCTTCATTCGGATGCCGGATGTATTGCAGCAGAGTCTCGCGCGCGAGTTCCGGCTGGATGCCACGATTGGCGAGATAACCAAGCAGCAGGAGCTGCCCCGGGTACTCCTCCGGATCGCTACGGGCTGCTTCGATGATTTGTTCCACTACCTCCGGGGTTTTCGGCAGATTGTAAAGCGCCAAGGAAACTTCGATCGCGGCGGCCCGGACCCGCAGGTCGTTGGAGTTGATGGCCGCACCCAGCAAGCGATAAAACGCGGGAGATTCGGTCAGATTGCCCTGCCAGGACTCCAGCAGGCGGTCAATCCACTCCAGCGCACCCTCGTAGTGATTGATGGCACGCTCCACCAGCAACTCGGCTTGCGCCTGCGGGGGCATCTCATCCAGCTTCTCGATTTCGTAGTCGGAGAGCCGTCGAGGGGAGGCAGGCACTTGCGGCTCGCTCTTCAGCTCGATGATCCCGGCAATTTCCAGGGCAGCCCGCACTGTGTCCGGCCTGAGGGCAAGTGCTGTGGTCGACAATAGCAGCAGGATCAAGAGCAAGACTATTCGCACCCGCTTGGGCCTTCGTGCGTTTACACGAGTAGGTGCAACTTCTTCTTCATGGCCCAAGAGCAGCTTCTTCTTCATGGGGGGCGTTCTCCTCCTTTACGTTGAATTCGCAGCGTATATCAACACCACTCCTAATCGCGGTCAATGGATCGATGGTCCCCAAAACTGATAGGACTAGAGTTCTATCGCTTGCTCGTCAACCAACTCCATCGGTATCCGTATTAGGTGAAAGGTGCCGCAAGCCTGCCCGTATGCCGACCCGGCCGGTATGCTGATCCCAAACACTTCCAGCGTTTGCCCGCTCAGGAGCGGGCGCCTGCGACTCGGGCCTTGCCGCCATCGCACTGTGCGGGTAAAGTAGGGACAGAAGCCCGTTGAGAGGTGTGCTGTGTACTGGTTGCTGCTCTGTTTATGGTTGGCCTGGAGCGGGCCGGCTGCCGCCGGCGAGATCGTCGAGGAAATTGTCGCTAAGGTGAACGATGAAATCGTCACCAAGTCCGAGCTAGAAAACAGCCGGAGATCTCTGCGCCAGGAATTGCAGCGGCAGTTTCCCGGGCAGACCGTGAAATTGGAAGCTGCCTTTGCCGAGCGGGGAAAGGAGGTGCTGCGCAATTTGATCGACCAGTTGCTGCTCGAGCAACGCGCCAAGCAAATGAACGTGAACGTGGACATCGAGGTGATCAAACGCCTGGACCAAATCCGTAAAGACGCAGGTCTGAAAACCGTGGAGGATCTGGAGCAGGCAGTCACGGCGCAGGGGCTGAGTTACGAGGACTTCAAGTCCGGCATCAAGACCCAATTGATGACCCAGCAGATCATCGGGCAGGAAGTCGGCTCGAGTATCAAGATCCGGCAGGAGGAGATCACGAAATATTACGAGGAAAACAAGAACAAGTTTGACCAGCCGGAGCAGGTGCGCATCCGGGAAATCCTGATCTCCACCGAGGGAAAAGAAGGCGCCGAGTTGGAAGCTGCTGAGAAGCGCGCCGGTGAGGTCCTGGAGAAGGTCCGTACGGACCGCGACTTTGTCGAACTGGCCGAGGAGTACTCCGACGGCGTCACCGCCAAGACCCGCGGCGGCGACATCGGCTTCTTCCGCCGAGGCCAGCTGGCCAAAGAAATCGAAGATGTCGCGTTTCGCCTGAACAGAGGGGAGACCAGCGACCTGATTCGGACCAAGTATGGATGGCTGGTGATTAAAGTCGAAGCGAAACACGAGGGCGGCATCCCGTCGCTGGCCGCGGCCGAGCCACAGATTCGAGAGATTTTATACATGCAGGAGATGCAGCCGGCGCTGCGGAAGTTCCTGGACAAGCTCCGCGAGCAAGCCTATATCGAGGTGAAAGCCGGCTATCTCGACACCGGAGCTCCGGCCAACCCGGACTACGCCCGGCTGACCCCGAGGGACATCAGCGAGGATGAGCTGATTGCGCCCAAGGACAGGCTTGGAAAGCGCTCCTGGTTTCCTCCCTGGCGGCGAAAAAAGCTAAAGAAAGAGGAGTAGCGCGGAGTCTGAGCGGGCTGTGGAAGTTGCGTGAAATCCGTTCTGGTTTGCTACCTGCTGCCCCAGCTTTCTCCACCCCTTCCCGGCTGCCTCTTGCGCCCCGGCCCAGAACTCGGAGGAATAGCGATGTCCCGTAAGCCTGGAACCGGCAGTCGAAGGGACCTGCCCGAACTGGAACTGGAATGCATGAACGTGCTGTGGGACAACGGCTCGTTGACGGTGCGAGACATTCGCGAGGGACTGCTGCCGCGCCGCGCGCTGGCATACACGACCGTTCTGACCGTGCTCGACCGGCTGGCACGGAAAGGCATCGTGAGCCGCCGCAAGTCGGGCCGCGCCCACGTCTATGACGCCGTGTACACGCAGGCCGCAGCCCGCGAAGCAGCTCTGGCGCGACTGCTGGAACATTATTTCGGGGGGTCGCGCGAGCTGTTGCTGGCGCACCTGCCGGGCTCCGGGACCTCGGCTCCGGCAGCACCCTCCGCCGCTCCTATGGAGGAAGCCGGCGCGTTGGACCCCGCTCTTCTGTAACGCTCCCTGGACCGCGAATCCAGCCGACTCGGCCGTTGACTTCGACGAGAGTTTGTAAGAACGTGACTGGGGGCCGAGGCACCCTCTTTGGCTTCCCTGCGGGCGTTTGGCTTCCCTGCGGGCGACGGCGGCAGTCGGACCGTTCGTTGACACCGCTGGGTGAATTCGATATAGTGGCTTTACGCCCTGTATCCATGTAATGTACCCATGAATTGGCAGGACACAGATTCCGTTAGTTCGAGGGAGAGTATTTGACTTCGGGCCGATGATTTGGCAACAGGCCAGCCCGCGAGCTCCGCTACATAGGCCCGAGGGTGCGGCGGCGGCTACCAGATCTCCGCAAGGCAGACAGGAAGACAGGTCTTTTTAGGAGGCAAGCCACAGTGGCAGGCGAACAGGAGTTGCTGAAGCGCACGGAAACGGAGCACAGCGCAACTTCCGCCAACAGCACCGCCGAAGACTACCAGAAATTGCTGGATTCCTACTCAGCTTCCACCTCCCTTCAGCAAGGCGACCTTTTGCCGGGCCGGATTCTCAAGATCACCGAGAACGAAGTCATTGTGGACGTTGGGTACAAGTGCGAGGGGCTGATCCCAGTCCGGCAATTCCGCGACCAGGAGGGGAACATCACCGTCCAGGTCGGCGACCAGGTAGATGTCATCCTGGAAAATTCCGCGGAACACGAAGGCTACATCCGGCTTTCGCGGGAGAAGGCCGAGCGCATTAAGGTCTGGGAGGAGATCGAGCGCGCCTACCAGCAACAGACAGCGTTGAGCGGGCGGGTGATTGACCGAATCAAGGGCGGGCTGTCGGTGGATGTCGGGGTCCGCGCCTTTCTACCCGGCTCGCAGGTGGACACGAAGCCTGTACGCCACTTGGATGCCCTCCGAGGCCAGCAGATCCAGGTGAGAGTGATCAAACTGAACCGGAAACGCGGCAACATCGTCGTGTCGCGCAAACTCCTCCTGGAGGAGGAAAGCGCGCTCCGCAAGGAGCGAACGCTCAACGCGCTGTTCGAAGGGGCGGTGGTCCGCGGCGCGGTGAAGAACATCACCGATTACGGTGTATTCATTGATCTGGGTGGCATCGACGGTCTGTTGCACGTCACCGATTTGTCCTGGGGGCGGGTGAACCACCCGTCGGAAATCCTGCAGGTGAATGACGAAGTGGATGTAGTGGTGCTCAAACTCGACCGGGACAAAGAGCGGGTCTCGCTCGGCCTCAAGCAGCTTTACCAGGACCCGTGGACCAACGCCGCGGAGAAATTCCCGGTGGGCTATCGTGTGCGGGGTAAAGT
>JAKZXP010000197.1:0-2926 GCA_047514915.1 Terriglobia bacterium | reverse complement strand
CCGAGAGAATGGGAATGCGTTTCAGGGTAGGAATGGGAACGCGCTTCAGTAAACGAGCGAGAACGCCGGTCATAGGACTAGTCCCACTATTGTCTCCGAATCGAGTTCCATCTGCATAGCCTGGACCAGCCGGGCCGGTGCCTCGTGGGACACATGCTAGAATAGCGCGATGGCCGAAATCCGGCGCAGAAAATCGGTGGTGGCGGAGGTCGGCGACGTGAAGGTCGGCGGTCCGCACCCGATCGTCGTGCAATCCATGACCAACACCGACACGGTCGACGTACCCGCCACGGTCGAGCAGGTGGCGGCGCTGGCCAGGGCCGGCTCGGAGCTAGTGCGGATCACCGTCAACACCGAGGCTGCGGCGGCGGCGGTGCCCGCTATCGCCGACGGCCTGGAAGCCAGAGGGGTGAGTGTTCCCCTGATCGGCGACTTCCATTACAACGGACACTTGCTGTTGACCCGCTATCCGGAGTGCGCCCGGCGGCTGGCCAAGTACCGCATCAATCCCGGCAATGTGGATATCGGCAAGAAACATGACGAGAATTTCCGCACCATGATCCGGGTGGCGCTCGAGCACGGCAAGCCGGTGCGGATCGGTGTGAATTGGGGCTCTCTGGACCAGGTGCTGCTGACCCAGTTGATGGATGAAAACGCGCGCCAGGCCCGGCCGCGCGGCGCCGAGGAAGTGACCGAGGAGGCGATGGTCGAGAGCGCACTGCGCTCGGCCCGCCTGGCCGAGGAATATGGGCTCCCCAACAGCGACATCATCCTTAGCGCCAAGGTCTCCAGCGCTCAGAGCCTGATTGACACCTACCGCACGCTGGCCGCCCGTTGCGAGTACCCGTTGCACCTGGGCTTGACCGAAGCTGGCCTGGGCGTCAAAGGCATCGTGGCCAGCACCGCGGCCTTGGCCATTCTGCTGCAGGAGGGCATCGGCGACACCATCCGGGTCTCGCTAACCCCGGCGCCCGGCGGCGACCGTACCGAGGAGGTGCTGGTGGCCCAGCAAATCCTGCAGTCGCTCGGGCTTCGCAGCTTCACCCCGCAGGTCAGCGCCTGCCCCGGCTGCGGCCGCACCACCAGTACCTTCTTCCAGGAGATGGCCGACCAGATTCAGACCTACCTGCGCGAGCAGATGCCGGTGTGGCGCGAGCGGCACTCCGGCGTGGAAGAGCTACGCGTGGCGGTGATGGGCTGCGTAGTCAACGGGCCGGGCGAGTCCAAGCACGCGAACATTGGCATCTCTCTGCCTGGCACCTTCGAGGAACCTAAGGCGCCCGTCTACGCCGACGGCCGGCTGCTGCTCACTCTGAAAGGCTCCACCATCGTCGCGGACTTCATCCGCATCCTGGCGAACTACGTCGCCACCCACTACGGCGCGGCGCGCGAAGTGCCCGCCGCAAAATAGCTGGCACTTGGTCCCCGGCGAGCTAGCCAGGAAGTAACTCCGTCCCGTTCTACCCAGGGCCGCGAGTGGACCTCATTTCACCCTTTCATTCCGCCTGTCATTCCGAACAAAGCGAGGAATCTGCTTTTCTCGTGCAGGATTCCTTGCCGCTCCGGGCGACAACGCTTACCACCGCTCACAAGTAGATCCCTCGCTGCGCTCGGGATGACATGTTCGCCGGGCCGGCGTGCCACTCTACGGGTTATCGAGCAGCCAGAGCTGGCGCTCTTCGCGCTTGAGGGTGAAGGCGAGCGACTTGCCGTCCGGGGACCACTGGAGTTCCGACTCAACGTCGTCGTCCTCAGTAAGCCGCCCGAAGCCGCCTGTGCGCACGTCCAGGGTAAAAATGTCCACCGGGCCTCGGCGCCAGGACCAGAAGGCCAGCCGGCTGCCGTCCGGCGACCACACTGGATTCCACCCCGCGGTATTCAGGGATCGCGACTGGCCGGTTCCCAGGTCGAGACTCCAGAGCCGCTCGCCATGCGCACTATCTACTTTTGTGTAAACCAACGTCTTGCCATCCGGCGAGCTTGCCATGGAGCAGTGGTAAAGTTTCGAATCGCTGGTGACATTCTTCGGCGGGCCGCCGGCAGAGGGAATCCTATAAATGTCCGCCTTAGAGCCGCGCTTGTAGGCAGTGTAGAAGATGGAACTTCCGTCCGGGGACCACACCAGATCGGTATCAAACTTCTGTTCCGAGATAAGAACCTGGGGCTGGCCTCCGGTCACGGGCACGACGAGCAGCTTGTCCCCGCTGAACAGCGCGATTCGAGAAGAGTCCGGCGACCAGGCAATCACGCCTCCTTCTTCGATCTTCAGCAGCTCGAACGCCTTGCCACCCGCGGCAGGGATCACGTACAAAGTTTTTCTCGCTTCCGGAACCTTCAGCTTTCCCACCGACGTTGTCCCCAACGGCCGCTGCTGACCACTTTGCTGCAACTGGGAGGTATCTATAGCCAGGAACGCGATGGAGGTCCGGTCCGGCGAGACACGGAACAAAACGACATCGCCGCGCTCGGTAATCTTCTTACCTCCCCCGGTCGCGATGTCATGCGCAACCAAGTCCCCGTGGCCCCCAACTAAAGTGGGAGCTTCTCTCGAACCTCCTGTGAGGTAGAGCAGTCTCTGCCTGTCGAGCCACTGGGGTTGGCTTCCTTCGACCAGTACTTTTTTGGTTCTGCCGTTTTCAATATCCATCAGGGCTATACGGAAGGTGTCCTTCCTCAACTGCAGGGCCATCGTTCGGCAATTGGGGGTTTGGACAGCCCGGGCAACCTCCAACTGCTGGAAGTGTGTCACTTGAACCGGGTCGCCAACGGGCAGGCCGGTCTGGTCGGAAATAGCCACTTTCCAAAGCTGGAAGGTGCCGCCACGGTTGGAGATGAAATAGGAGTAGCGACCGTCGGAGGACCAGCCAGCCGGGAAATCAAAGGCGGAATCGGTCGTAATTCGCACTTTTGTCCCGCGCTCTACGTC
>JAKZXP010000196.1:0-3525 GCA_047514915.1 Terriglobia bacterium | reverse complement strand
GTCTCAACACTCTTCCCTGCTGCCTTGTCGCCGACTTCTCTCACCTCTCACCGCCTTGGCGATTACGCCGCTGGTTGCATCAATCCATACCGTTATTTTCCAGCCAGCATCGGGGTGGGAGGAAAAAGGATCGTCGCCAGGATAGTCTCGTGCCTTTCCGGAGTAATCGAGGACCGAATACCGCACCCGGCCCTTCTGGCACACGCCAACTCTGGTTGGGGCCATTCTTTGGAGGATTTCGAGATAGTCGTCCAGCCGGAGCATTCGGTTGAGGCTGTCGGCTGAGGGGTCGAGCTTGCTGGGACGCTGTTCTATAGGGAACCTCACCGCCGGGTAGTGCCTGCGGCCGATAGTGACCCACTCATCCCAAAAATCTTCCGGCCGGTGATGCTGTTCCGCGTGCAGTCGATTCGGGCTCCCGAAATCCATCCACCACTTGGTTTCGTATTCCTTGTGGCTCCCCCCTGTCGTCAAGTAGACGGCGCGGTAGCTTTTCACTCGGCGGCATGCATCAAGGCACCGGCGGATGCTCTTCCTTACTTCCTCGCTTTCGATCGGTACGGGCCGGACCTTTCTCGCATCCAACTTTGCGAAGAGCTTTTCGATGCGATTCAGCGATTGCTTTCTTTGGCGATAACCCGCGCCGCGAGCCGCGAGTCTGCTGCGAAAGATCCCTTGACCAGTGAGGAAATCGTGGACAAAGCCGACGGCAAGGCACGCGACTGCGATCAGAATGAATAGCATTACAAGAGTAAGTTGTGAATAGTAGTATCCTGAAAAAAGATATTCATCCTGCAATTGGTCCACCCAAGCGGCGATCCCCGTATCGGCGAAACGATGCCAAAGCACGTAGCCGAACATGGCCAAGAAACAAGCAAAATAGATTTTAAAGCCGCGGGGGCTCAGCATCCGCTCAAGCATCATTCTACTTTACCTGCTGTCTGCCATACCGGAGCGCATTCTCCCGGACGATCAGGAAAAGAAGATCAGGAAAACGCTGAAATCCCGGTGATCCTCTCGCCGATCGCCAGGGTGTGGATGTCGTGCGTGCCCTCGTAAGTCTTAACCGACTCCAGGTTGCACATATGCCGGAAGACGGGGTACTCGTCGGCGATGCCGGTGGCTCCGAGAATGTCACGAGCCAGGCGCGCCGTTTCCAGCGCCATTTCCACGTTGTTGCGCTTCAGCATGGAGATATGGGCGTGGTGGGCGCGGCGGGCGTCCTTCAACCTTCCCACGTGCAGCGCCAGCAACTGCCCCTTGGTAATCTCGGTGATCATCCAGGCCAGCTTCTGCTGGACCAGTTGATGGCTGGCGATGGGTCTGTTGTCGAACTGGCGGCGTTCGAGCGCGTACTGCCGGGCGGTCTCGTAGCAGGCCATGGCCGCCCCCAGCGCGCCCCAGCCGATGCCGTAGCGCGCCTGGTTCAGACACATCAGCGCTGCTTTCAACCCATCGGTACCGGGCAGAAGGTTTTCGCACGGGATCCGCGCGTCCTGGAGCGACAGGCTGCTGGTGACCGAGGCCCGCAGGGAAAACTTTCCCTTGATGTCACGCGCTGTGAGCCCCCGGGTGCTCTTTTCGACCAGAAAGCCGCGAATGGCGCCGTCCTCCGTCTTGGCCCAGACGAGCGCCAGGTCGGCGATGCTACCGGAGGTGATCCAGGCCTTCTCGCCGTTGAGCACGTAGTGGCGCCCGTCCCGGACGGCGCGGCTGCGCAGGCCAGCGGGGTTGGAGCCGAAGTCGGGTTCGGTCAATCCAAAGCAGCCAATGGCCCGGCCACTTTGCAGCAGCGGCAGCCACCGCTGCTTTTGCTCCTCGGAGCCGAACTCCAGGATCGGGTACATGACCAGCGCGCCCTGCACGCTGGCGAAGCTGCGCAGTCCGCTGTCGCCCCGCTCCAATTCTTGCATGATCAGACCGTACTCGACGTTGGACATCTCGGCGCAGCCATAGCCTCGCAGGTTGGCTCCGAGAAACCCCAGCTCGGCCATCTTCGGGACCAGGTGCAACGGGAATTTCCCCTCCCGGTTATGCTCCTCGATGATGGGGATGACTTCGTTCTCCACAAATTCGCGGGTGGTCTGACGCACCAGCAGCTCCTCGGAGCTGAACAGCGAGTCCACCTCCATGAAGTCCACGCCGCGAAACGGAAAGGCCATTAGCTCGCTCTCTGCCCAGCCATCTTCTCCTAGCTTGGTCCTAGCCCGGTCGTAGCCTGGTCTTAGCCTTGTCTTAGCGTCTTAGCCTGGCTCTTGGGCCGAAAGCCCAGTATATGCCCTCTGCCGTTGCTCCCAAAGGAATCCCCCCTGCGGAAGTGCGCGCCGCCTCAGGGCCGCGTATAATCTTTGGAAGAAGTCATGACGGCGGCAGAATTCCAATCCCGCTACCGGCGCCTGCTGGAGCAGCTCTACTCGGCGACGCCCGCCTCCTCCTGGGGACTGCCACTGGAGGCTTTCGCTCAGGCAGCGCACGCATCGCTGGAGAAATACGGCGGGGAGGGCAGCGTCGAGGAATACTTGCGCTCGGTCCGGCTGCGCGATCTGGCGCTGGCGGCTGCCTGTGCGCACGGCGACGAGCGGGCCTGGCGGCAGTTCTTTGAGGAACTTCGCGGACCGCTGCGAGCGGCTGGCCGGGCACTGGCTGGAGCACGCGGCGAGGAACTGGCTGACGCGCTGTTTGGCGAACTCTACGAACAGCGAGTGCGGCTGGGCTCCTTCGCCGGGCGTAGTTCGTTGGCAGGGTGGCTGCGCGCAGTCCTGTACCAGAGCTACGTGGATCGCTTGCGCTCGGAGAAAAAGGAAGTCCCATTGGAGGAGCGTGAATCAGCCGGCCAGGCCGTATCCGCAGCGGTAGTTGCCGATCCGGTCGAACAGGGACAGTACGAGCGCATGGCCCAGAACGCGCTAGAAACGGCTCTGCAGCGCCTGCCGCCGCGCCAGAAGTTGCTGTTGGATTTTTACTATTTTCATGGGCTGACCCTGCGCGAAGCCGCCGCTCTGGTAGGGGTGCATGAGGCCACGGCCAGCCGCGAACTGGACCGGGCTCGTACCCAGTTGCGCCAGACCCTGACTAGCATCCTAAAGAAGGAGCACCGGTTGGAAGAGGACGAGGTGAGGCGCTGCCTGTATCAGGCTGCGCAGGGCAGCTTGGAGATTCGGCGGAGCGTGCAAGATCGCGGCACGCCTGCCGTTCAGAAATAGGGGCCAAAGTGCACGTGCCGGACGACCACACACCTTTGGAGGACTTGCTGCGGCGGCGAAACTGGGAGGGCGCGGCGGGCGGTGAACTCTGCGACAACGCCGAGATGCTGGCCGCGTACGCGGAAGGCCAACTCCCCCAGACGGCCCGCGAGCACCTGGAGAAGCACTTGGCCACCTGTGCGGCCTGCCAAGCTGCCGTGGTGCGTCTGGTGCGCCTGGCGCCACAGGAATCGGCCGCTGGTGCGGCGGCCGCAGGAACGCAGACCGCGCGGGCGCCCCGCATTTCACCGGTGTTTCGCTGGCGTTGGGCGCTGCCTACACT
>JAKZXP010000195.1:0-6942 GCA_047514915.1 Terriglobia bacterium | reverse complement strand
CTACCTGTTCACGCGCACCCTGACTCCCGACATCCTGCTGGCGTTGTTTATCACCGCGGCCTGTTTCTGCTTTTTGGCCACCCAGATCGCTCCCGTGTCTCGTCGCGCCCCCGTGCGACCGCCTTCGGTGACGCTGGGCGCGGGCGGGCCGGAAAGCAATGGGCAGACAGACCCACCCCAACACGATCCCTCCCCGTGGTTGTACTACGGCATGTACGCTGCCATGGCCCTGGCCGTGCTGACCAAGGGTCTCATTGGCATCATCCTGCCAGGCGGCATCATCGGCTTGTACCTGTTGCTGACGGGCCGGCTGCGTCTGTCGGTGTTGCTGGAGTTGCGCTTGGGAACGGGGGCCCTGCTGTTTCTGGCGATCGCCGCGCCCTGGCACATCCTGGCTGGGCTGCGCAATGAAGAGTTCTTCCGGTTCTACTTCATCAACGAGCATTTCTTGCGCTACCTGGGCAGAGGAGGGCCTGCGGATTACGGCACGGTGCCGCTACCGGCCTTCTGGGGGCTGCACTTGGTCTGGTTGTTCCCCTGGACGCCGTTTGTCGCGCTCGCTGCCCGGGACGTTCGCCAATGCTTGCGCCCGCGCTTCGACCGCGAGCGCATCCTGCTGTTTCTGTGGCTTTGGGTCGGACTGGTTGTTGTCTTCTTCTCGCTTTCGACCCGGCAGGACTATTCCGCCTTCCCCGCGTACCCGGCTCTGATCTTACTGGTCGCGCGTACGCTTGCAGAGCGGGAAGCGCTCCGCGACCAAGCCCTCCTCCACGCGCACCGGGCGCTGGTCGCTGTGGGTGTACTGGCGGCCGTGGCCATGGGCGCGCTGCTGCTGCTTTCGCGTGGCAGTGGCATCGAGGGGGATATCGCTGCCCTTCTCACCAGGAACCCGGAGTACTACGTGCTCTCGTTGGGACACAGGTTCGAGCTGAGTCCGCAGACGTTAGCGCTGTTGCGGACACGGGCCTGGGGCGTGGCAGCGACGTTGCTGGTTGGAACCCTGCTCGCGCTTCGGTTTCGCTCGGCGGGCCGCCACCTAGCCGCCAACCTTGCGCTGGCACTGATGGCAGCTGTGTTCTTCTATTGGGCTCATGCGGCTCTGAACGTCTTCAGTCCCTATCTCTGCTTCTAAGAAACCGGCCCAGGCCATTGCCGCCGCCGCCGCACCCGGCGACGAGCAAAAGACCCAGCTGGAGCAACGGGTGGGGCGCCCCCGGATCTTGTCAGCTCCGGGCGCAAACCTGTGCTGGTGAACCGCTAGTTTGGCTTGTGGCTTGTGGCTTGTGGCTACTGCCTTCCGACTACTGGCCCTCTGAACCGGCAACGCGGCGCAGCCGGGTCGCCAGCTTGATCACCACCCAGGCCACGACGATGCTGGTGGCCACCGCGAGTGTCAGAAGCGCGCCTCGGCCCGTTATGAAATGCCAAACGGCCACCCCGTAATTCACCGCCAGGAAAGCTTCGGAAAAGTAGCGGATGGTGCGCCCGATGAGCACAGCCAGAAGGAATTTCCCCACCCGCACCTCCACGACGCCCGCGGTGATGATGAAGGCTTTGAAGGGGGTGGGAGGAGGCATGATTGCCGGCACCGTGATGGTGAGGAACTCGTACTTCTCGAACCAACTGCGAATGCGGGACATTCGTTCCTTGCCAACTTTACGCTCGGCGGCGGCGTGGCCACCCCGGCGGGCTGCGTAATAGAGAACCAAGCAACCGGCCACCGAACCCACCGTGGCCACCGAGGCGTAGAGCAGCATGGACTGCGGATCGCGGATGCAGAGAGTGATCACCCACAGGTCAATGGCGGTGGGCAGCGGCAGAAAGGCCGAGTCCACGAAGGCGATGGCGACCAACCCCCAGGCGCCGAACGGCATCAGGAACCCCTCCAGCGCGGAAGCGATCTTGAGCAGGAAGCCTTTCAAAGGAGCAAATCCAACGGCAAGGGTTTGACCGCCTCGGCAGGGTATCTCAAGGAGGCGCGACCGGGAGCCGTGGCCCCGTCTGGATTCATTTCGGCCATAAATAGAATCTTATTATCGTTGCAGGAAATCCGGCAACGCCGATTTGCAATCCCTGACACTGCGTGGCCCTCGGTGGAAGGCAGCACGCGAAAACGGCCACGGGTGCACGACCAAGCCTCACGACCAAGGGTCACCCAAGGCCAAGCGGTAGCCGGGCACGACATTCAACCGAGTTGGCTGCCAGCCGGCAACCGAGTTGGCTGCCAGCCGGCCGGCGTACCGGATCACACGGCGGGGGCGGCGCTGTTACACTCCTTGCAATAACCGCCGATCTCCACGCGGGCGAACGCGATGTGGAAGTGGCGCTCCCGCTGAATCTGGCCCTTGATCTTGTCGAACAACGGGCTGGTGTATTCCTCGACCGCGCCGCAGCGCAGGCAGGCCAAATGCATGTGCTGGCGCAGGGGCCGCTGTTCGTAGAAGTGGCCGCCGCCGCGGAGGTGCAGCAGATCCAGTTCGTCCACCAGACCGTGCCGCTTCAGCAACCCCAGCGTGCGGTAGACCGTCACCCGGTCAATGTCCTGGTCTTCCTTGCGCGCGAAACGCAGAATGGTGGCAGCGTCCAGATGGCGGCGGGCATTCTCGATGACCCGCAGGATGACCCTGCGCTGGCGGGTCAGGCGCACGCCGCGTGCCACCAGCTGGTTTTCCAGGTATCCGGGGGGCAACAGCTTGCCTGCCGGCTGGGTTTCATTTTGCAACATGTTGCAACTATACCACGGGACCGGGCTCCGGTTACTCTGATCCAGCAGCGGATAGCGGTAGACGATACCGTCGGGTTGTGGTAGCCTGTTGTGTGTTTATGGACTAAAGAACAGGAGCATTCTAATGAAAAAGACACTACTTGTTCTGGGCTTAGTTTTCGGGCTGGTGCTGCTGGCAGCGATGCCCGCGGCGGCAGGCGAAAAGGGCAGTTGGAAAGGATGGATTGCCGACGCGAAGTGTTCAGGCGCGAGGGATGACAAGGGGGCCAGCGCCGATCACGCCGGCTGCGCCGCGAATTGCATTAAAGGCGGGGAAAAGGCTGTGTTCGTCTCCGACGACGGTACCGTCTACCAGGTCGAGAACCAGGACGCCGTCACTGACCACGCCGGGCACAATGTGGAGGTTTCCGGGACTCTGCACAAAGATAAGACGTTGACTGTGGACAAAGTCAGCATGCTCGAGGAATAGCGGGAAGGCATTACCATTTCTAGACCCGCGAGGACTTGCTCACTAAAGGCGAGTCTTCGGGGGTCTGTTTCCTAGGGGGCTCAGCCAGTCGACCGCAGGGGTCGGAAGCCACTTAAGCAAGCAAAACGGGCCATTCTGTGGGCCTCGCGGCATGCTGGGCATGCCGGCAACACCTTTTCCCCTGGAGTTAACACCCTACTCACCATCCGTCGCCGGCGATGTCAAGGCTGTCCGCACTGCTGAACTAGCGTCACACGACGGAGTAGCAAGTCCAGGGATTCGGTTGGCCAAAGCTTCGCGGCTCGGCTACGGGTGGGACACGGCTGGACCCTGTCCCGGGTAGCGCTCGGTTGCGAGAATCTGCTAATATGTTGGGTTTTTGGACGTCGCAATGGAGGAGGGAATGCCCAAAGTTACACTCTCAGTGATTAAGGCTGATGTAGGCTCGATCGGTGGACATACCAGACCTTCCAGCAAGATGCTGGAAGTCGTTCAAGCCCGGGTGCGCAGTAGCATTCAGAAGGGGCTTTTGCTGGACGGCCTGCTCACGCACACCGGTGACGATCTAGCCATCATCATGAGCCATACCCGGGGTGTAGGTGATAAGGAGATTCATGGCTTCTCCTGGGAGTCCTTCCTCACGGCCACCGAGTCAGCCAAGAGCACGGGCCTTTACGGCGCAGGGCAAGATCTGCTGGTGGACGCGCCCTCCGGCAACGTTCGAGGAGCAGGTCCGGCAGTCGCAGAGATCGAGTTTGTTCGGGATCCGAAGAGCAAGGACCGGCCCGCGGAGGCGTTCATGGTTTTCGCCGCCGACAAATGCGGGCCGGGCGCCTATAACTACCCCCTCTACAGTGTCTTCTGCGACCCCATGCATAACGGGGGACTACTGCTGAGTCCCAAACTCCACCAAGGATTTGCGATCACCATCATTGACATGGATCACAAGGGCAAAGACAGCGACCGCGTCATTACCCTGAACGTGCCGGAACGAGTTTGGGACGTCGCCTGCCTGTTGCAGGATCCGGACCGGTTCGCGATCGAGGCCATCCATTCGCGCTACCAGCCTGATGAGCAGATTGTCTCTGCCTCGGCCACACGACTGCACAATATCGCCGGCAAGTACACCGGCAAGGACGATCCGGTAGCCCTTGTCCGCACTCAGGGGATCTTTCCCGCGCCCGAAGAAGTCGTCGAACCCTATACCTTGGGACATTTCATCACCGGCGACTGTCGCGGCTCGCACGTGATGCCGCTGATGCCTGTGGCCATCAACGAGTCGGTCGCCGGCCCCTTCTGTCTGCCGCTGGTGTCCTGCCTGGTCTTCTCCATGGACGCCGAGGGCAGGTTTACCCACGACTACGTAGACATGTTCGGAAACACAGCCTGGGAAGCGACTCGCCTGAAGGTCCAGCAGAAAGCGGATGAGTGGCGCCGCCAGGGCTTTATCGGTCCCACCATGGCCTCGCGTGCCGAGTTGTCCTATACCGGCATTGTGGACACGCTCGGACAGCTCGAGAAGGAGTTCAGCATGCGCGAGGAATTGGTCGCGTCTACGAAAAGCTAGCGCCCAGGTACCGTCCGCTCACTGCGCAGGTCCTCAGTCTTAAGAAGTGATCCGTTTACCCGAGAAGTGTGCAAGACTCCCCTCCTGTTGGGGCGCGGCAGGATATAAGAGCGCAATCTACCGGCCTTCGTCATGGGTCGGAGTTGCAGCTGCCCTTCTCCGTCTGTCCCCAACTGCTTGATACGCTGTAACTTCGTCCTGACGAGCGAACGCTACCGGTCAGATGCTGCAACCAAGCGCCTACTAAAAGCGTTATTATATAGAGGAGGCAGTTTGGGTGGTACGATACCCATGGCGGAAGCTTCTATGCGCAAGCGTCTCTTTCCACTCCTGATCTTGGTGGTCGTTTTCCTTGGGGGCTGGGCGCTCCAGGCACAGTCGGAGGCGCCTCCGCAAGAGCCTGGCGAGCAGAAGTCCTCAGTGAAGGTTGGCGGTCCCAAGCGTCCGGTAGGCGCAACGGTGGCGGTACCCCGGCGGCCTCCCCCCCTGAAGACCAAGCGGCGCATGCCGGCTGCTGCTGCCAAACCCGACGAGCAGCCGTTCAATATCGCCGTCAACGTGGACCTGGTGACGGTGGACGTGTTGGTCCGGAACCGCAAGGGGCGCTTCCTGCTCGGGCTGACCAAGAAGAACTTCCGCATCCTGGAGGACGGCGTCCCGCAGCAAATCCAGACCTTCGAGCACACCGAGGCGCCGATGACGGTGGTGCTGGTGATCGAGTTCAACAACCTTTTTCAGCGGTTCTGGTCCCAAACCTGGCACCAGACCCTGACGGCGGCCTACGGCTTCCTGAACACGCTGCGACCCGAGGACTGGGTGGCGGTGGTGGCTTACGACCTGAAGGCGGAGATTCTCCAGGACTTCACACAGAACAAGCAGGCGGCCTACGCCGCCATGAAGCGCCTGCGGTTTCCCGGCTACCGCGAAGCCAACCTGTTTGACACCCTGGACGAGGTGCTGAGTCGCCTGAACGATGTGCCTGGCAAGAAAGGGATTGTGCTGATCTCAACCGGCGTTGACACCTTCAGCAAGATCACCTACCAGGACGCCCTAAAAAAGGTGCGGTCCAGCGAGGTACCCATCTATCCCGTTGGGATGATGCAGGTGATGCGCTTGCTGCTGGACAGTTACGGCTACATGAGCCCCATCGACAACGCGAGCTTCCTGCAGGCCGACACCGCCCTCCGTTACTTCGCCAAGTATTCAGGTGGCCGCGCGTTTTTTCCGCGCTTCTACGGGGAGTTCCGCAGCATCTTCGCCAACATCTCCCACCACATGCGCAACCAGTACACGCTGGGCTACGTCTCCAGCAACGCGGCGCGCGACGGGAAATTCCGCAAGCTCAAAATCCAACTGGTGGACGAGAACGGCCAGAAGCTGAAGAGGGTGAACCGGAAAGGCAAGGAAGTAAAGTACAAGATTCAAGCTCGCGCCGGCTACATCGCTCCGAAAGGTGAGATGATCGTCGATTAGCAGCTCCCGCCGCGCTGCTGGAACACAACCTCTGCGCGCATCTGCCGCGCCGTTCGCGTTCCGCTGGCGCAACAGGGCTGGCACAACCCGCACTTCAGTTTCCTCAGGTTGACAGCTCTTTTTTCCATCTGTTACCATCCGCTTGCCTCACAACGAAACCCTTATTCATGCCGCGTCTCCTTTGCATCGACGATAATCGTCACGGTTGTTTCGCCCGGCAATCCGTGCTGGAGGAGCACGGCTATCAGGTGGTGGTGGCCCACAGCGGGAAAGAGGGCCTGGAAAAGTTCCGGACGGAAAAGATCGACTTGGTCATCGTGGACTACATCATGCCGGAGATGAACGGCGCCGAAGTGATCCGCCGCATTCGCCAGGCGAATCCTCGAGTCCCCATCATTTTGCACTCCGGTTATGCCGAGCGGCTGGCGCTGGACGAAAAAGTGGGCCAGGCTGACGCGGTGTTACAAAAAGGTCCAAGGGAGATCAAAGAGTTGCTGGAAACGGTGAGGGAACTGCTGCGGAAGCGATTTAAGAAGCCTGCCGCCAGCCTCCGCATCAAAGGGCGCAGGAAGCGCGCACCGCGGCGCTAGTATCCCCGTCGGGAGGCGCGTCCCGCTACGGTAACGAGGCGGTCAGGCTCTTCATTGCCGCTCCAGGCTCTTCCTCATTGCCGCTTCATCCACCCGCAGCTTTCCCTCGGCTTCCAGG
>JAKZXP010000194.1:0-7139 GCA_047514915.1 Terriglobia bacterium | reverse complement strand
TTTAAGGAGGCGTTGTTGAAGGGCGTGCGCTCCCTGGAAACTGGCCGGCGGCTCGAAGCCGAGCAGGTGGACACGAAACTGCTCTCCCAGCGGCTGGTGACGCCCCACCCCGACCGGCTGACCTATTTGCATTATGCGCTGGGCCATGGATATACGGTCGAGGAAGTGGCGCAATTAACCAGGATCGACCCGTGGTTCCTTCAACAGCTCCGCGAGATTTGCCAGATGGAGGGCAGCCTGGAGAGCCAGGAACTGGAGGCGGTGTCCGCCGAGAGATTGAACCAGGCCAAGCGCATGGGTTTCAGCGACACGCGGCTGGGGAGCCTGCTGACGCAGGACGGGGTACCTGCCAGCCAGCATCAAGTGCGTCAAAGGCGCCTGCGCGACGGCATCCGCTCCGTGTTCAAGCGCGTAGATACCTGTTCAGCCGAGTTTGAGTCCTACACCCCGTACCTTTACTCGACCTACGAGCTTGAGGACGAGGCTGACCCTACCGGTCGCGACAAGGTGATGATCCTGGGCAGCGGACCCAACCGCATCGGGCAGGGCATCGAATTCGACTACTGCTGCTGCCATGCCTCCTTCGCCCTGCGCGAGGACGGCTATGAGACCATCATGGTCAATTGCAATCCCGAGACGGTCTCCACCGACTACGACACCAGCGACCGCCTCTACTTCGAGCCGCTCACCTTCGAAGACGTGATGAACGTGTTCGAGCGCGAGCGCCCCGGTGCGGTCGTCGTGCAGTTCGGCGGCCAGACGCCGCTGAACCTGGCCCTGGAGTTGAAGCGCTTCGGAGTGCCCATCGTGGGCACGTCTCCGGACTCAATTGACCTGGCCGAGGACCGCCAGCGCTTCGGCAAGCTGCTGGTGTCGCTCGGCATCCCGCAGCCGGAACACGGTGCGGCCACCAGCGTGCCGGAGGCGCTGCGGGTGGCCGAGCGGATCGGCTACCCGGTGCTGCTGCGGCCCTCCTATGTGCTGGGCGGGCGCGCCATGGTGATTGCTTACGACGAAGATACCGTGGAGCAGTACATGAAGCAGGCAGTGGAGTACTCACAGGAACGCCCGGTCCTGGTGGACCGGTTCCTGGAGGAGGCCACCGAGGTAGACGTGGACGCACTGGCCGACGGCGAGGAGGTGTTGATCGCCGGCATTATGGAGCACATCGAGGAGGCCGGCATCCATTCCGGCGACAGCTCCTGCGTACTGCCAGCCGTCTCACTGGGGCCGGAGTCCATCGCCACCCTACGCGACTATACGATTCGCCTGGCTCGGGCGCTGAACGTGGTGGGGCTGATGAACGTGCAGTACGCCATCCAGAACGGCAAGGTGTACGTGCTGGAGGTGAACCCGCGCGCTTCACGCACCGTGCCCTATGTCAGCAAGGCCACCGGGGTGCCACTGGCCAAGTTGGCCGCCCGGCTGATGATGGGTCGCCGGCTGCGCGACTTCGGCTATGGCACCGGCGAGCTGCCCTGCCGTCCGGCCTTCGTCAAGTCGCCGGTGTTTCCCTTCGAGAAATTTCCCGGCGTGGATGCCAGCCTGGGTCCGGAGATGCAGTCGACCGGGGAGGTCATGGGCGTGGGCGGCGATTTCGGGGAAGCCTTCGCCAAGGCTCAGATCGGCGCCGGACAGCGACTACCGCTTCGCGGCAAGGTTTTCGTGAGCGTACCCGACCGGCACAAGCCGGAGATTGTCAAGCTGGCCCGATGGTTGCACGATGCTGGCTTCGAGCTTCTGGCCACTCGCGGCACGGCAGGGACGGTTTCCGCTGCCGGGCTCCCGGTGAAAAGCGTGTTCAAGATCAACGAGGGCCGGCCCAACGCGGTGGACTGGGTCAAGGGCGGAGAGATTGCTCTGGTCATCAACACGCCACTCGGCGCTCATTCCTACTTTGACGAGCGAGCCATCCGCCGGGCGGCCTTGCAGCGCCACATTCCCTGCATCACCACGCTGGCTGGCGCCAAGGCCGCGGTGGCCGCCATTGAGGCGCTGCAACGTGGGACCCCACGCGTGTTTGCCCTCCAGGACCTGCACGCCGAGCCCAAGGTGCCAACCTTCAAGCCCCAGGTCGCAGTGTCGTGAGGCAACCTTTGGGATCCAGCAGTTGCGAGCTCGCTCGCTACCTCAGGTCCTGCTGTCCCGGCTCGCGCCATGCCCTGGCGCCACTCTAGCTTGCGCGGCCAAGCCGGAGCGCTACAATGAGCTTATGCGCATCATTGTGATCGGATACGGGCGCGTGGGTATGCAAACGGTCCGGCGGCTTAGCCTGGAAGACCACCACATCACCGTCATTGACAAAGACCGCCGGGTGCTGGAGCGGGCCGCGCGCGACATACGCGCTCGCGTGGTCTTTGGCGATGCCACCGATCCGGACCTGCTGCGCGAAGCGGGCGCCGAGAAGGCCGACGTGGTCTTTGCCCTGACCCGCGATGAGAACACCAACCTGATGGCTGCCCAGATTGCCAAGTCCTTGTTCAAGGCGCCCCGGGTCGTGGCCGTGGTCTATGACACGCAGCGCGAGCAAAGCTTTCACGCCGCCGGAATCGAGACCATGGCTCTCACGGTGGCCGGCGCCGAATTCCTGGCCCTGACCCTGCAGGGGGTTTCGGCCCGCACCGAAACCGCCTTCGAAGAGGTGCGCCGCGTCCTGGGGGAACGTCAGCCCGTACCTGCCCCGGCGCCGCTCCATCCCGGTGAGTTCCAGCAGCCCTGCTACATTCTCGTCGTGGGGGGTGGCAGAGTGGGTTACTACCTGGCTCGCATGCTGCTCAACAAGGGCAACGAAGTCACCCTCATCGAATCCAACCCGGAGGTCTACGCCAGGGTTTCCAACCAACTGGATTGTCCCGTGCTCCGGGGCGACGGTTCAACCATCGAGATTCTGGAGAAGGCGGGCGCCAACCGGTGCAGCGTGTTTGTGGCCGTCACCAATTACGATCACGACAACTTGATCGCCTGCCAGGTGGCCAAGTTCCACTTTGGCATCCCCAAGACGATCGCCCGCGTCAAGAACCCGAAGAATGAAGCCGTGATGCAAAAACTGGGTGTGGATGTGACCGTCAGCTCCACGGCCATCATCAGCGAGGTGATTGAAAGCGTGGTGCCAGCCACCAAGATCCGCACCTTGCTGAACATCCACACCGGCGACCTGGAAATCGTGGAGTTCTCCTTGGACGCCAGTTCGCCGGTGGTGGGCAAGAAATTGAAGGACATTGTATTTCCTCAGGAGACCAGCATTGTCACGGTGCTGCGCGACGGTCAGGCTATGGTGCCGCGCGGCGACACCGCCTTCGACTCGCACGACACTGTACTGGCGCTGGCGCACACCACGGCCGAGACCGCCCTGCGCAATCTCATGCTCGGCGAAAATTCGTAGCGGCGGATTTGTGCCAACGGTCGCAGCTCTGTAGTTGCCTAAGTTGCCGAGGCACTCGCGTCAGCAAGGTGTTGCTCAGGTTGCGACGTGAGGCCTCAGCAGGCTGCTGAAGTGAGCGGGTGAGAGGCAGGGTCGGGTCAGAGAACCAGAACCTGGTGGTCGGCGCTGTGCGGTGAAATCCGTTGGTAAAGACGATCCAGTAAGTCAGGGCCAAACCGCCCCAGGAAAGAAATTCCGCTGTAGACGCGCTCTTGCAGGTTCTTCCGCGGATAGAGGAGGTTTTCCAAAATAACCGCATCACGCTCCATCTGCCGGGAGCGAAGACCGGCAGCGCGGGCAGCCTTGCGCTTGATGTTGGCCAGTTGATAGTTCATTTTCCGGGCGGACGTGGCCACGGCGTCGGCCAGGGTGTGGTCGAAAGCCTCCATCTGCTGGCGCAGAGAGGTCAGCATCTCCTGGAGCCGACGCTCATCCCGTGTGAAGGCGGCCGCCAGCTCGGGAGGCAACAATTGCTCGGCCATCTTCTCGCGGAGGATTTGTGAGTCGGCCAGCACGTCCGCCAGCGTCACCTGGTAGCGTCCCAGCAGCTCTGCGGCGTGCGTGTCCAGCAGCGTGAAACTGGCCCGGGGATGAATCACCGGCATGCGACCCAGCAGGCGATGGTAGAGCGCGCTGGCCTGCGCCAGGTATGCCACCTCGGCCGGTCCACCGACGTAGGCGACGGTAGGCAACAGATAATCCTGCAAGACGGGACGTAGAAGAACATTGGGCGAGAAATCGTCAGGAGAGCGCTCCAGATGTTCCAGTAATTCGGCGGTGCTCCGCTGCTTGTCGCCCACCAGGAATTCGCCGTCGCGGCGCCGCAAGGCAGTACGTTGGCCGCCAGTGCGCTGAAATAACAAGGTGGAATGGTTGGTGACGTGCACCTGGGCGTGATAGCCGGCTTGGGCGAGCTCCTGGTTGCGGTCCAGCAACGCCTGGCGCAACTCGTCGGCCGATTCCAGGGCACGCCGGAACAGACCGGTCGCTAGCCGGTGCAGGCGTGGATGCATCGGGTCCAGCAGCAACACCCCGAGGCGGCCCATCAGCCGAGCCATCAGGCGACCGAAGGCGTTTCCGAATGTCTCTCCGGGACGATACGTTTCCGCAAGCGCGCGGGCGAGTTCCGCTTTCCAGTCGCTTTCCGGCAGCAAGCCGATTGCCTGCTCGATCTGCCGCGAAAACCCGTCGCTTATGGTCACCTTGCCTACCGGGGTGTTAGGCGCGCGCGGTGTCTCGTCGTCGGCGATGCGGTGTAGCTGGTTGTCGGCGTTGAACAGGAAGGCGTGGTTGACTTCCTCCAGGTCGTGGTCTTCGGTAGCCAGCCAGAAGAGGGGCACGCAATCCAGGCCTGCGGCAGTGAGACGCTCGGCCAGCTGGATGGCCGTGAGTGCCTTGTAGAAGGCAAACACGGGCCCGGTGAACAGGCCGACCTGCTGCCCGGTCACCACTGCTGCTGACCCCTGTCGGAAGCGTTGAAGGTTGCGTCGGGTTTGCTCGGTGGCCCCGAACTGCTCGTTCTGTTCCTCCAGAACCTCGGCCACCGCCGCTCGGGTTTCCTTAGGGTAGGTCACCGACTTGGCGGCCTGAAAAAGCGATGCGTCGTCGAACGGGGCGAAGCTGTAAAAAGACTGGACACGCTCAAACTGGTAGAGAAAATCGGTGAACAGCCGCGTGGCCTGCGGGATGTTGGTCTGCTTCATGCACTGACACTGCATCGGTCCTTCAGTGGATGGTACCATAACCCCTATTAGATTCCGGTCGTAGCCGAGGGATTCCATTCTGGCTCAGTGGAGAGTTACATATTTTGTCTTTATCCGCTTTGTAAAGCGTCCGTAGCAGGGGTGCTATATTTCTGGCCTGTTTCTAATCAATCTGCGGAATCTGCGGATGTTCCTTGCCGGTTTGTTATCTTCGCTTGCCGGTAGCGTGGTCCCACCGCTCGGCCGCCTGTCTGAGGATTTCCGGTAGGTCGTGATCGAGTAGATACCTCTGCTCGATCAATCGCAGGGCAGAGGCGGCCACCTTCCCCAGGTACTGCGCGCGGTCGCGGTAGCGCTCTTCGATCGAGCGCCGCGGGTCGCCTGTGTGCTGCCGTTCGGCGCGAGTTCGTGGGAAGGGGATATAGCTGCCAGCCATACTGGAAATTTCGTCCGGAGGGCCCGATCCCTCATTGAACAGATTCCATCCGGTATAGGTGGCCAGGGGGACAGCCACCTCGGGCAACTTTAAACCATTCGTTTCATTTCCGTCCGTATCTACTTGTGGCACCAGAGCTGGGAAGGGCTTGCCAATCCTTGGGGGCTCCCGCGTGACGATCCCGGATTTCCACTTCGGCCCGTAGTCGGCACGGTAGGCCGAGAGCACCCGCGTCGAGTAGCCCACTCCGGGAATCTTGGGGAAGTCCAGCGCTTCAGCCGGCACCAGCGTCCCGTCCGCAAGGCGCGGGTAGAGGCTGGGTGGCGGCGACTCATCCTTACTGACCCAGCGATCCAGCGCCACCAGCAGCGCGCGCATGGCCCAGCGAAAATCGTTTGGGTTATCGCGCTGCTGCCCGATCGTGCGGGCGGGCGGGAACGGGGCAGGACCGTGCTGCGAGCCGGCAAACAGGTAAATGCGCACATTTTCGGGGATAGGCGCGTCGGACTCGCCGTCCAAGCTGGTATGGATCAGCGATGCTGCCCGGCCCCAGTATTCGTAGGAGGCGTTGGTGTGGAAGATCCGTGGGGCCGTACCGCTTTCGCGGACCCGCAGCAGCAGGCCATCGGTCAGCCCGGTCTCCGGGTCGGTCTGTGCGACATCGGTGAAGGGAAAGATGACGGTGGGGTAGAAAAAATTCATGAAGGGATGGGCATCGCGTGACGGCTGGGCGAAGCGATGGTTGAAGCTGCCCCGAGAGGCGCCAGCCACGTGCGGGATGACCCCGTCCAGCACCTGGCGGCCAGCTTCGTCCTGGTTGAAGCCGTAGTAAAGGAAGGTGCGCAGGAAGCGGCCGCTTTGCGAGATGCCGAAGGCGTAGGCGCGGCGGATGCCAGGAATCAGGGGCTTCTCAGGCGGAGCGCCTGGTGCGGCCGCGCGCCCGTATTTCAGGTGCGAAAGGAAGTCACGCACGGCCGTCGGCCCCAGGCCCACCAGCACTGGGTCTTTGCCCGTGTACACAACTTCGTAGATCTTGTGCGGCTCAAAGCCCGCCGGCATTTCCACGCTGGTGCGGTCTGCCGAGAATTTCCAATGCTTTCGAGGGATGAGCCGGCGCGGCGAGTCCACGCGATCGCGCACCGTCAGGGAGGCCTGGGGGTCGTCCGGATCAGCTACCCGGTAGGGAATGTGGTTGCGGTCGGAGAGCAAACGCCGGGTGACCCTCTGCGTCACCACGAAATCGGCCCGCACCAGCCCCTGGATGCCGCGCGCAACCGGCGCATACAGGCGCATCAGGCCGGGCCTTGGCGGCGGGTCCCACTGCCATCCCAGCCAGACCACCGTATAGCCCTGCCGCATCAGGAAGCCGTCGCCAAACTCGGCTCCCGTGCTGGGGTCGAGGCTGTACGGGGCGCGGTTGAAAAAACTCAACATGACTTTGCGGCCGCGATTGGGAATGTCGCACAGCACCGCACCATTGCCGCGCTCGGGGTTCTTGGGCTTCAACACGTACAGGTCGGAGGAAAATTCCACCTTGCCCGCGGCATTGCGTGGGGCTTTGTTAATGTCGGCGATGATC
>JAKZXP010000193.1:0-14002 GCA_047514915.1 Terriglobia bacterium | reverse complement strand
ATCATGGACAGAATACCACCTGCGGCCAGCACCCCATGCCTCATAAGTTTGGCCTCCAAGAGGAAGAAAGCAAAAGCCAGAATGATCAGGAAGGCGCCCGTCCAGTTGATGGGTAGCAGCGACAAAGCAAACATGCCCAGTAATAGCAGAATGCCGCCTGCGACGCCGGGGACGATCAGGCCGGGGTTGGAAAACTCAACATACAAGCCCAAAGCTCCCAATGCCAGCAGAATGAAGGCGATATTGGGATCAATGATCCGCCGCAGAAAACGGTAGCGGGCGCTGGGCTCGTAAGCGACCAGCTGGGCGCCGGCCAGGTTGAGCGTGACCGACTCGCCTCCAAAACGCTGGATGGTCTTCCCATCCATCTTGTTCATCAACTCCTGCGGCGAAGCGGCAATCACGTCAATCAGGCGATTCTCGAGCGCTTCAGTTTCGGTGAAGGACTTGCTTTCCAGCACCCCCTTCTCGGCCAGTTCCGCGTTACGCCCACGCTTGCCGGCGATGGAACGGATGTAGGCGGCGGCGTCCTGCTCCACCTTCTGCCGCAGCACCTCGTCCATCTTCTGGCCGCCGATGAGCACCGGGTGGGCCGCACCGGTATTAGTCCCCGGGGCCATGGCGGCCACGTCGGCCGAAAGCAGAATCAAAAAACCGGCCGATGCCGCCCGGCTTCCCCCCGGACCAACCCAGGCCAGCACCGGAACCGGCGAGGCAAGAATTTTCTCAATGATTCGCCGCATGGCGGTGTCCAGGCCGCCGGGGGTGTTCAACCGCAGCAACACCGCGTCGGCCTGTTGCGCTGCGGCAGCCTGCAAGCCACGCTCGATATACTCGGCAGTGAGCGGGTGGACGATCGCGTCCAGTTCCAGCTTCAGGACGGTAGCATTGCCAGAGCCTGCCGGGGCTGAGCCGGCTGGAAGCCGCAGCAGCAGCACCATGACCGGCAGCAGAAAAAACAGTCTGCGACGCCACTGGCGCCAGGCCTGAGGATTTCCCGCTCCGCACTGCGCACTCTGTGTCATTCTCTCTGTCACGGCGTTCGCATCTGGATCGTTTCCAGCACGGAGCGGGCGGCGACATTCTCCGGCTCCACTTCGAGCGCCTGCAGGGCTTGCTGTTCCGCCTCGGCTACCCGCTCCTGTTCCAGATAGATCTTGGCCAGTAGCAGGTGGGCTTCCAAGGAATTTTCCGAGGTCAGAGCCAGGCGCGCTTCTCGAACCGCTTCTTCATGACGGCCACCCCGTTCGTGCAGCCACGCCAGCAGGAGATGGGCCTCCGCCTGATTCGGATTCAGCCGCACGGCTTCGCGCAGTTCGCCGAGTGCCTCAGCGTCCCTTCGCTCGCCCAACAGTTCGCGACCTCGCTCCAGGTGCGACTCGGCGTGCTGCTCCCTCGGCAGGCGGGACAGGCTTTCTTCCCTCAATATTTCCAACACCAACTGAAGCTGGCGAAACCTGCGGCCATGATAGTTTTCTTTGAGGCGCTCCAGACCCTGGAAGGCCTGGTCGTCGAGGTCGGTGAAGGAGAGAGCGGCGGGGTCATCAACCAGCAACTCGCGTTCCCTGGCAGCTTCCGCAACGTTACCGGCGCGTTCCAGAGATTTCACCAGCAAGGCACGGACCTGCCCGTCCTCTGGATTTCTCTCCAGCGCCAGGCGAAATTGCCATGCGGCGCTGGCGTACTGGCCCGACTTCCAATGCCAGTAACCCAGATTGAAGCTGTAGATGGGATCAGCCGGGTCCCCTTCGGCGGCTTTGCGAAAGCTATCCAGCGCTGCCGGCTGATTGCGCCGCGACTGCGCCGCCCCCAGGTTGTTGTAGGCCTCATTCAGGGGAAGACGCTCGGCCACCGTCCGGAAGGCGGCTTCCGCCTTCTCGTACTTTTCGAGGGAGAAGTAACAGATTCCCAATAGAAACCGGGCCTTCAAGAAGCCGGCTTTCCCGCTCTTCAGCTTAGTGAGCCAGGGGATGGCAGTCGGACAGTCGCGATTCTGGAAATAGAACTTGCCCAACTCCAGAGCGGCGCTACCGAAGCCCCGGTCTTTTCGCGCGGCTTCGCGAAAAAGTTTCACCTGCTCGGAGCGCGAGGATGCCAGCAGGCCTCGGATGTAATTTTCCCAGGCGTCGAGGCGGACGCGCGGCTCGGGCATCGGAGCCAAGCCGCCCGGCAAGCTGCCGGGACCGACTTCCAGCACGCGGGAAATCGCCACTGCCAGACGGTCCTGCAGCACCAGCAGCTCCGACAGCGGCCTGGACTGAGTGAATTTGGACCGCAGCCGGGGCGGGTGCATTTCCAGCAGCCGTGCCCGGGCCTGAAGCTGGCTGGGGGCCGCCAAAGAGTACTGGCCCAGGATGACATAGTCGGCATCGATGATTTCCGCCAACTTGAGGATGGTGGCCCGGCTCAGGATTCTGGCCGCGGGGATGCCCAGCAGATCAAAGGCCGCAGCGCGTTCTTCGCGGCTGACAACGTAAAAAGACGGCCCATCCAAGCGCTCGGCCAGCCCTTCGGCGAAGCTCTCGCTAATCCACTCCAGGTGGGCATCGCCGGTCTGGTTCTCAAAGGGGAGGATCATGCAGGTGCTGCTATGCGCTGCCACGGCCAGCAAAAGCCACGCTACCGCTGCCAACCCCAGAGTCTGCCGAACTTTCATGCCAGCCTCGCGCCTCCAGTTATTATATCCGAAATCGGAAGCTCGGGTCCGAAGGGCGAGGCGGTGCCAAAGGGCCGAGCCGTTAAGACGCTTCCTAGCATCACCCCCCGGTCGTCGGTAGGGGCACCGGTGCTTGCGGCTATGGCCGTCCAGGGTACCCCAAGGGCCGCCCTCGCAGGTCAAGACTGAAGGGTTCGTAATGGTTCAGTGCTGTATAGGGTTCGCTGAAGCGGTCGTCGACAAGGTCTTGGCGAACAAAGAATGCGTTCGCTCCGCCCAAGGTGCAGCCAACGAGCAGATAGCCCTTTCTGCGGCCAAGAATTTCGAGAGCCGTCAAACTCGCGCCAAAGTGATCCGAGCCATCCCAGAAGGCGTTCGCATCGTACTCTATTACCCATTCAACTCCCGGTGGGAATTTCTCATTGTACTCCACGACGACTGTTCTGGGACGATATCGCTCGATCTCCCGCCAAACCCAATAGTCATTTCTGTCAATGTCGATGGACAGCAAGTCGAACTCTGGCGGCACATTGGCTCGGGCCAGGAGATCTTCAATGTTCTCCGCCGTGACAACCGCATTGAGGATGACCAGCCGACGCGATTGAATGTCCACCGCAAAACTCTTTCGGACAGTATTCACAGCCTTCCTGTCCGCGTCGATCCACAATCCAGTCCAAGTATTACAAAGCAGAAAAACAGTATTGTTCTCGTAACCGTCACCAGAACCGAATTCTACAAACACCTTGTTAGTGACGCCGATCCTGCGGAAGATCTCGGCTATAATGCCATCCTCACCGGCCTGCGAGTACATTTTCGCTTCGTGCCTGTTGAGCCTCTTTGGATCCTGATACCTGGGCTGGGAAAGCAGCCTTTCCGTCACTTCTTGCATGTGCATTTCGTAAAGCGGATCGCTCCCAATTCGGGAGGGTGCGCACAGGCAACAAGGTCCGGAGTAAAGGCCAAAAACGCCACTCCAGATCTCGTTCCATTCCAAGTAGGAATGAAGTCCAGAAAGCTTTCCGTAAACAATGCTCCCCCTCCACCATACCGAGCAGCGCCTGCTATCGATACTGGACCACCACAGCCCTGCCGCCACCATCACTGCCGCTAGCACCCAGGCTTTCCACTCGCGGTTGGACCAGATCAGGCCAGCGGCGCAAACCAAGCTCATCAGCAAGAACGCGTCGTGGATGCTCCAGATCCCCCCCGCCGTAGCGATCAGAGCCGCCAGCACCAAGACTACCTGTCTGCGCCGGGAGACGGTTAGGTTTGGCAAAGTAGTTACCCTACGTATGCCCTATTGTGATCTATTCCTACCGAGAAGCCTGAATTTTAACCGGACTCGGCTACCCGGAAACTGACCCACTACCCGCGCTTTTGTTTGAGACGGCACGGGGGCCACGAGCGACACAAATCTCATTTACTCGGCGAACCTCTTGCGGTAAAATCCAGGAAGGTGCTCCGAGAGCGGTCTTCTGCCTGAACATTTATCCCTGGTTCCGTTTGTGCTGGCGACTTCCCGACCTTCTCAGTAGGCACAAAATGTTGTGGCCCATTCCCAGAGGACTCAAAATGGAGTAGGTTTTGTCTTTACAAAGCCCACGCTCCAGCGCTACTATCCACCCAATGCCCCGAAGGGATAACTTCCCGCGGCGCGTCTGGGCCAGGCTGAGTTGCGCCATTCTGAGTTTGGGACCAACATAAGGAAGGTTTGCCTTGCTCAAGCTAAAGAAGATCGAGCTCATCGGGTTCAAGTCCTTTTGTGACCGCACAGAGATGGTCTTTAACGGAGCGGGAATCACCGCCGTGGTGGGTCCCAATGGGTGCGGCAAGTCGAATATCAGCGATGCCATCAGTTGGGTGCTGGGGGAGCAGTCGGCCAAGAGCCTGCGGGGCGGCACCATGCAGGATGTGATTTTCAACGGCACGCGAGACCGCAGACCCACAGGTTTTGCCGAAGTTTCCCTTACGCTGGTGGATACCGATTACCATGCCGAGGACTGCCCGGCACTGTCAGGAACGGAGCTGCCGGGAACGGAGCTGCCAGGAACGGAGCCGACGGGAACGGAGCTGCCAGGAACGGAGCCGACGGCGAGGGCCGTAGCGCCGTCAACTGCGGCAGGAACCCCGGGCACGCCCAGCTATGTGCTCCCAAGCCGCCCGGCCGAGGAGCCTTCGTTCCGCCCCTCGGCACCAAAGGTCGCACCGAAGGTCGGACCGGAGGTCGTCATCTGCCGCCGTCTGTTCCGCTCGGGGGAAAGCGAATACCTGCTCGACGGCAGGCCAAGCCGGCTGCGGGATATCCAGGAGCTGTTCTGGGGTACCGGCCTGGGGCATGGCTCCTACGCCATTATCGAGCAAGGAAGGATCGGGCAGATCCTCAACGCCAAACCCTACGAGCGGCGCGCGCTGATTGAGGAGGCGGCAGGAATCACCAAGTACAAGAACAAGCGCCGGCTGGCCGAAGCCAAGCTGGAAAGCTCCAAGCAGAACCTGAATCGCGTGAACGACATCCTGGAGGAAGTGACCAGGCAGGTGAACTCGCTGAAGCGGCAGGCCTCCAAGGCGCGCCGGTACGCGGAACTGCGAGAGGAATTCCGTGGGCGGCTGCGCGCCGTGCTGTCCAGCCGGCACGCCGAGATGGAGCGTCAGGCGGTGCAATCGGCCCTGGAGCTGAGCCTGGCTTCCAACCGCTCGAAAGAGATGGGGGCGCAGGTGGAGGCCTTGGAGCAGGAGCACATCGGGCTGAACCGCGCCGGCTACCAGCAGGAGGAGGCGCTGCGCCACCAGCGCGACCGCATCGCCTCACTCGACATGGAAGCGGACCGGGCGCGCAATCGTATTTCGTATCAGCGGCAGCAGGCGACGGAACTGGAGACACGTCTTCGCGAGCAGGAGGCCAGACAGACCCAACTCGGGACCCGGCTGGAGTCGCTCGAGCGCGAATTGGTGGAGTGCCGAGCGGTGCTGGCCGCCGCTGAGGCCGAAGAGAAAATGGCGCAGGCGGAGGTCGAGGAGCGGGCCGCTGAGGTGTCTCGCACCGAGCAACAACTGCACTCGCGCGAGAGCGAACTGGACGACCTTCGCGCTTCCGTGCTTGCCCGGATGGGTGAGTTGGCCGAACTCCGTAACCAGCTGACCCAGGTCAAAGAGTACCTCGCCGGCCTCCAGCGTCAGGGTGAACGCGGCGAGCGCGAGCTGACGGCCGCCGCCGAAGAGCAAGCCGGACTCGGCAAGCAGCAAGGAGCGCTTCTGGCCAATCGGGCACAGCAGCAGCTCGACTTGCAATACGTGAATGCCGAGCGGGCGGCGGTGGAAACGAGGCTCGGTGAACTGAAAGCCGAGGTGCGCCGTGTCAGCGGGGAACTGGAGCAGCTCCGCGGCGAATACGCGGACGCGCGCGCGCGCCGCGACTCGCTGGAGCAAATCCTTTCCCACCGCGCCTACACGGCCGAAGCGGTCAAGAAACTGTTCGCGTCGAACGGAGAAGGAAACATGCGCTTGCCCGAGGGGTTCCGTCCCCTGGGCATCCTGGCCGATTTCCTGGAGGCCGAGCCGCGTTTTGAGACTGTGGTGGAGGATTTTCTGGTCGAGGAGCTGGAGTACGTGGTGGTGAAGAGCTGGGAGGCCGCGCAGGAAGGCGTGCACCTGCTGCGTTCCGAGGGCGAGGGGCGCGCTACCTTCCTGGTGCACCCTGAAGCGCCTCTGCCTCTCGCGGTCGATGGCTTGCGCTCCCTCCCTCCCGGGTTGACTCCGCTGAAGGACTTTGTCCAGTTGACCAACGGATTGCCGCGGGCCGCCGAGACGCTGTTGCCTAAGCTAGCCCTTGGTTACGTCGCAGATTCGGCAGCCGCAGCCCGCGAGTTGGCTCTGGCTCACCCGCAATGTTACTTCCTGGCTCCGGAAGGTGAGTGTTTCCACGGCTCAACGCTGACCGGCGGCAAGCGTGCCAGTGCCGGTCCGCTGGGGTTGAAGCGTGAGCTGCGTCAGGTGACCCAGCAGGCAGGCGAACTCGCGCGACACATTGACGCCTCTGCCGCGGGTTTGCGTGCCAGCGAAGAGGAAGCAGCCGGGATTGCGGCTTCGCTGGAGAGGCTGCGCGGGGACGAGGTGGAGCGGGAAAAGCTGGGGGTGGGCCTGGATCAGGAACTGCGCCAACTTGCAGGGCAATTGGCGCGGGCCGCCGAGCGACTTTCCGTAGCGCGGCTGGAGCTTCAGCGGCTCGAGCAGGAGAGAGCGCGCGCGGCCGAGCATGCTGAACGCCTGCGGTCAGAAGCCGAAGGCCGGGAACGCGCCCGGCAGGAGATGGAAGCGCGTTTATCGGAAACCACAGTGGCCGCCGCTGAACTGGGGGAGGCCAGGATTGCCGCGTCAGCCGCACTGGCCGAGGCGCGAGCCCGGGCTGCGGCCTTGCAAGAGCGCCAGAGCGCGGCCGGCGCAGCCACCGTGCGCCTCGACGACCTGGTGGTCCAAGAGCGCGCCCAGGCGGAGGAGCTGGAACGCCAACTCGACTTCGCCCGGCAGGAACTGAAACGCCTGGCGCACGAACAGGGGGAGCTGGAGCGCCGAGCGGCCGAAGCGGTTGCCGGGCGCGCAGCTGCCGAACAGGCCGCTGACGAACTTCAGAAGGCGCTGGAGGAAGGCCGGCAACGGCTGGCGAGGCTGGAAGAACAGACCCGCATGGCCCGTGCAGAGCTGGACGAGCAGCGCGAGCGCAAGTCGGCCGCCGAAGTCGCACTGGCCCGGCAACAAAGCGATCTGGGGCACCTGGGCGAACTCTGCCGGAACGACCTTGGCCTCGCCCTTGAGGAACTCGCTGCCGATCCGGCCGAACTTCTGGCAGACGAAGCCCTGGCGCACGCCGAAGAACAGACCCGCCAACTGCGCGCCCGGATCGAAGCGATGGGTCCGGTCAACATGATGGCTCTGGAAGAGTATCAGGAGGCGCAGCAGCGGCAGGAATTCCTCGACACCCAGCGCCAGGACCTGCTGGACGCCATCCGCAACACCCAGCAGACGATTCAGGAAATCGAGGCCGTCTCGCGCCGGCAGTTCCTGGAGGCCTTCCAAGCCATCAACACCAACTTCCAGGAAACCTTCCGGACCTTGTTTGGCGGCGGCACAGGGATGATGAAACTGAGCGAGGAGGAGAATCTCAGCGAGAGCGGCGTGGACCTGATCGCGCAGCCGCCAGGAAAGCGTTTGCAAAATGTCCTGCTGCTTTCCGGCGGGGAGAAAGCGCTGGCCGCGATGGCTCTGGTGTTGTCAATTTTCCAATACCAACCCAGCCCCTTCTGTGTCCTGGACGAAGTGGACGCGCCGCTGGATGACGCCAACATCGAGCGCTTCACCAGGCTTGTCGAGCAGATGACTCCCAACACGCAGTTTATTATCATCACCCATAGCAAGAAGACCATGGAAGCGTCTCCGGCGCTGTACGGCGTGACGATGGAGGAGCCGGGAGTTTCCAAGCTGGTCTCGGTGAAATTGGGCCAGACCGAACCAGACGCAGTGAGCCATCAGCAAGCTCCCGCGCAGGAACAGGCCGTAGCCGCCACCGCCTGAGATGGTGGTTGATCCCGAACGGCCTTTCGTTCGCGGCAACTGCGTCAAGAAGGGTTTGCGGTCTCCTGGATCTCGGCGTCCCAGGAAATCGCGATGCCACGCTTCACGCTCTGCGCTGCGGGGCAACCTTTCTCGTGGATGCCCACCGCGCGCTCCGCTTCGGCCCGCTTTCCTTCAGCCACGGTCAGGTGATAGTGCACGTGGATAGAGGTAATGAAGGGCTTGCCCTCCACGTTCTCAATCTTGCCCTCGGCCTCGGCCCACAACCCGTCCCTGGGCACCCGGATGTGGCGCGCTGCCAGCGCGCCGGCTAAGGTGCCGGTCATTCAACCGGCGACGGCGGCCACAATGTGGTCCAGCGTGGCTGGCAGATCCTCCTCCGGCTCGAGCCCGTAAAATTTCTTGATGCCGCCGTGCACCCCGTAGCGAACCGGCTCGGGAAAGTCTTCAATGTAGGCGCGACGCACCGGCCCTTTGTCCTTGTAGATGCGCGCGCGCGACGTATGAATCAAGTCTCCCATCTCGCACTCCTTTCCGGTCGTGGAAAAGCATACAAAAAAATTTGCCTCCGAAGACCCGCATGCTATGCGAGGTTCCGCAGGCGACAGGCACGCGGAGTGCGCCAATGCTGGCTTGCGCGGTGCTTGACAGGAATTTTGCCAATGGCGCAGAATGCGGACTCCTTCCAGGATGTTCATGGAGAAGACAAGAAGGGCAGCCATCTTGCTCGAAACAGAATTCCCGGGCCAAGCTCTCTTCTGGCGGGGGAAGGTCAGGGACTTATACGAGGCCGACAGTTCACTGCTGCTGGTGGCCACCGACCGCATCTCGGCCTTCGACTGCGTGCTGCCCACCGGCATTCCCGACAAGGGACGGGTCCTGACTCAACTTTCCCTGTTCTGGTTTGAGTTCCTGGCCGAAGTGGTGCCCAATCACCTGGTTACCGCCGACCCGGGGCAATACCCGGCGGCGTTTCATCCATTTCATGAGCAACTGGAGGGCCGCTCCATGCTGGTTCGCCGGGCACGGATGGTGCCGGTCGAGTGCGTGGCCCGCGGCTACCTCTCCGGCTCAGGCTGGAAAGAGTACCGGCAGAGCGGGAGCGTATGCGGCATCCGGCTGCCGGCCGGGTTGCGGGAATCGGAGCGGCTACCGGAGCCCATCTTCACTCCGGCCACCAAGGCGGAAACGGGCCACGACATAAACATTTCGATCGAGGAGATGGCGGAGCGGGTAGGCAAGCAGGCCACCGAGCGATTGCGTGAACTGACCCTGGAAATCTACTGCCGCGCCGCCAGCTACGCTGAGCAGCGCGGGATTCTGCTTGCCGACACCAAATTCGAGTTCGGCTACGTGGGCGACCAGTTGGTCCTGGGCGACGAGGTGCTGACGCCAGACTCCTCCCGGTTTTGGCCGCAGGCGCAGTACCGCCCGGGCGGCGCCCAAGTCTCGTTCGACAAGCAGTACGTGCGCGACTACCTGGAGCAAATTGGATGGGACAAGCGGCCTCCGGCGCCGCCGCTGCCGGCGGAGATCGCCGAGCGCACGGGAGCGAAATACCGGGAGGCGCTTCGACTCCTGACGGGACGTGACCTGCCGAATTGAGCGCCTGGAGCATACTGGATTCGGTGCTGGTCGGCATCGTGCTGTTTTCAGTGGCGTTCAGCGCCGTCAAGGGATTTACGCGGGAACTGGTTTCGCTGTTGGCGCTGGCCTGGGGCTTTCTGCTGGCCTGCTGGAGCTACCCCACCGTGGCGGGGCAGCTCCCTCTGGGGCGCGCACCGAACCTGGCGGCGTTGACCGCCTTCCTAGGCATCTTGCTGGTGGCGCTGATTGCCGGCGGGTTCCTCTCCCGCTGGGCGGGGAGGATGGTGGACCGAGTGGGGCTGCGCTGGTTTGACCGCGTCCTGGGTATCAGCGTGGGCTTGGTCCGCGGCTGCTTGTTTTGCATGGTTGTGGTAGTGATTTTGGCGGTCTTTGCGCCGGAGGCGCGGCCGCTGGTGAGGTCGCGGTTAGCGCCGTACCTGATTCACGGGGCGCGTGTGTTGGTTTCCGTGGCTCCCTCTGAATTGCGGGACCGCTTCCACAGCGGGTGGGAGCGGGTCCAGGAGATTTTGCGAGGCCAGCCGGAGCGCTGACTTCGCTGTGGACTGCGGTCGGGCTCCAATGGACAAGGCCCGCCCGGGCAAGCTCTTGACCCAGAAGGAGATCGTTCGGTGAAAGACCAATTGGAATCATTGATCGGGCAATTGGTAGACCGGGGAGTCCCATTCCCGGCTGCCTTGCGGGAATTCGAAAAGAAATACATCCGTCAGGTGATGGCACACACGCGGGGCAATCAGTCGCGTGCGGCTCGCCTGCTGGGCATGCACCGCAACACGCTGAGCCGCAAGATGGAAGCCCACCAACTGCAGGGGCGAAACGGGAACCGCTCCCGCTAACGGGAAATTCAGAGCAAGATTGCCGTCCGGGATACGGATCTCGGCACAGGAAAGGGCGGCCCGGTCGTAGCCTTACTCTATTTCAGATTCTACGGCAGGCTGGGACTCCTTGAGTGAGCCCCCGGAACGAGGAGCGCCTTCGGTCTGCCCTGGATTTCCCTTGTAAGAGATGGCGCTGGCGATCCCGACGCTTCTTCAGCTCGGCGCTTTGACGGAAGGGCCCAGGGTTACTCCTCCTCGAGGGGGAGGATTTTTCCGTCCACCATGGAAAGCACGAAGGGATCCGGCTGGAACAAGTTGGCCATACCCGCGAAGCGCACGATTTGCCCGACGGGGACCTTGCGAGTGGGCTCGGCTAAGGCCATCTCTACGTCGTAGGCTTCAGGATCCTTCTGGGCAGTTTCCGCCAACACGACAATGCGCACGGTGCGTGCTCGGCGAGGCCCCGTAGCGGAAATAATGCCGCCCCGAAACTCCAGCGACATCCCTTTCATCTTTTCCCAGAGTTCTTCCCCCTTGGCTTCCCCCTTAAGCAGCATGTCGCGGATCTCGTCAAAGCTCAACTCTTCAGGGACTACCGGGGCGGCTGCAGCGACTTCCGCCTTGGAAAGGATTTTGAAGCCGGCGGGTGCAAACGGCTGTGCCTTGGCCTGTTGCTTTAGCTGCGTGAGTCCTTCTTCGTCCGGGCCGTGGTACTGCTCGTAAATCTTCTGGAGGTAGGCATCCACCTGCTGGCGTCCCGCCGGTTGTAAGGCGCCGGCGCCATCCATGGTGGCAGCTCGCGCAAAGGCCCAGAACGCCCCGTTGTATTTCGGGTCGGGGCGTTGGGCGATATAGACGTTGCCAAGCCGGTAGAACAGCCCGGCGTCTTGGGGCGATAGTTCGGCTGCCCTTCGGTACTCGGACTGGGCCTCGTCGTACTTCTTGCGTATGTCGGCAACCACACCCAGCGCCTGGCGGAAGGTCGTTTCGAAGGCGTTCTTCTGTTTCTCCAGGTCCTCGGGGCTGACGTTAGGCACCTGGAACGAGGGTAGTTGCTTGAGCCCGCGCTGGGCAAATTCCCCACCTGCGGACAGCTTCTTCTCCAGCTCCGGGTCGTCCGGACTCATCGGCGTCTGATAGAAGAAGTAACTGACCCAGAAGAGAGCACGCAGGTGGTTGGGGTTCACCTCGAGCACTTGGCGCGCGGCTGGTTCGGGGCTCTGTCCCGCTTGCTGCAGCGCACCCATCTTCATTACCAGAGCCTGCTCCTTTGCCACGCTGTTCGGGTACTTGGTTAGGAATTGATCCAGCAACTGCAATTTCGTGGCAGGAGTTGTCTCATGAAACGCCGCGATGTAGGAGTTGTATTCAGCCGGATCGGTAATGTCCTGGCCAGCAACCGGCGCCACGACCAACAGCGCCATCAGCAAGGTGACCCAAAGCAAGCACATATGATTCGGTTTCATAACCACTCCACTCCTGGTGATTGGATCAACATTCCCGGCGTGGTCCACCGCCGGATTATACCCAACTGCGCAACAACGTCAAACTCCTTACTCACCTGGACTCGCAACGCCGGACGGCTCTCGCTGGCGCTTGGCCCGACGGGCTTTGCGGGCGTGTACCAGGCGCGCCAGATAGTGCCGGCGGTCGGCCGGCATGCGGCGGTCCGCAGTCAGGTCGGCCAAGTCGTTCCTCCCAACCTGCTGGACCAGCGCCAGTACACGTCCCAGCGAGGTGGCTGGATGCCGGATCAGCGCCAAGCGCACCTCGTAGCGAAGGGACCAGCGTGGGTCCGCGGCGATGCACTCCACCACCTCCGGTGTCAACCTCCTAGCCGCCAGACTCTTCACCACGCCTTCCTCGGTCAGCCGCGGGTTCTCCAGGGCCGCTCGGAAGACTCGTCTTTCCGAATCGGTGAGCAGAGCGGAGGCGATGCGAGAAGTCCCCTGGCGGGCCAGGGACAAGCGCTCGCCAACCGACAGAGCGGTGACCCGAGCCGCGACTGCTTCTTCCGCACCTCGCCGCACCTCCATGGGCGCCCCCGGCGTGGTGGCCACCTTCAACAGGTCGAACAGGTAAAGGTGCCGCACCAGCGACAGTGACGTACTCCGGGGGGTGTGCGGGTGTCGAACCAGCGCCAGCTTCACCGGATACGAACGCCACAACCGCGCGCGCGCTGTCAGCTCGCCTAGAAACGTTTGGTGCAAGTCCTTCCGCGACAGCAGCACTTGCAGGTGCTCTTCGGTTAACCGCGGGTTGTCCAGCAGCACGAGCAGCACCTCTTCGGACGAGTCGTAGAGGACCGTGCTCAGCTCCTTGGCGCTCCCGCTTGCGCGTCGCAACCGTTCCTCTAGCTCCATGCTCCATCAGGCTAGCACAACTCCAGAGTCACCTCCCCACGTGACCACGGCTGCAAGCCGTCTTCGCCTGGGTGGTCCTGCGGCATGATTACGGCACAACCTCATTACGGGAGGGCCTCCTCCCAGCCTTGGGGAAGTAACTTCACAATGTCGCTGTAGAGCACAAAGGTCGCGATCAGCACCAGGCACACGAATCCTACCTGCACCATCCGCTCCTTCACCGCCAGGCTGAGGTCGCGGCGTAGCAAGCCTTCAATAGCCAGCAACAGGATCATTCCCCCGTCCAGGATCGGAATTGGGAACAGGTTCAGAATCCCCAGGTTGAGACTGATGGCTGCCATCAGGTTGATGAGTTGCGGGAACCCCCGGCGCGCCGCTTCCCCGGAGAGCCGCGCGATGCCAATGGGCCCCTCCAAAGTGCGCGGCGACATTTTGCGCTCCAGTATCTTTCCTAATAAATCAAAGATCAGCAGAACGTACTTCTTGTTCGTGGTGAGGGACTGGCTCAGCGCAGCGGGGAAGGAAAGGCGACGCTCAATCAACTCGTTGCTCAGCTCGATGCCGATGCGCCACATTTGTTTGCCGCCCGGGACCTGGGTGAACACCGGCGCCACCCGCACCGGCAGGGTGTGCCCCTGCCTTTGGATCATCAGTTCTATCGGTTGCCCCTCGCTCTCCTGCACCAAATCCGGTAGACGTGGCCAAAACTTCAGCGGCTCGCCGTTGACGGCCACGACCTGGTCCTCGGGCAGCAGTCCGGCTTTTTCGGCGGGGTAGCCCGGCTCGACGCGCTTGATGATGGCCGGAAGGTAGGGGCCCCAGCCGGCGATGCCGACGCGATGCCGCGGGTGCACCTCCGGAGTAATCGTGGTCTTGAATATTGCTCCTTCGCGGCGGGCGACGACCTCCAGCGGCTGGGCGGGACTGGAAATCGCCTCGAGTTCGACTGCTTCCCAGGTAGGGTTCTCCAGGTCATCCAGGCGAACGATCAGGTC
>JAKZXP010000192.1:0-18206 GCA_047514915.1 Terriglobia bacterium | reverse complement strand
GCTCTTCACTGTTCTTCCTCCTCCGCGATATAGCCTTCGTACTGCTCGGCGCTGAGCAGGTCTGCCAGCTCAGCGGGGTTCATCAGGCGGACCTTGACCAGCCAGGCCTCCCCGTGCGGATCCTGGTTGAGCAGCTCAGGGCTGCCGGTCAGCTTTACATTGGCGTCCAGGACCTCGCAACTCACCGGGGCAAAAATTTCCGAGACCGCTTTGACCGACTCTACCGTGCCCAGGGGCTGCCCGGCCTGGAAGCGGTCGCTGACGCGAGGCAACTCCAGGTACACGATATCGCCCAACTGCTTTTGGGCATGGTCCGTGATGCCGACGGTGCCGGTCTCGCCTTCCACTCGAATCCACTCGTGCTCGCGCGTGTAGCGGCAATTGGGGGGATAGGCCGCCATTCTATTTGCTGCCGTCCGGCTTCGCCTCGCCTTTGTTTGACCCCGGCTTCGCCTCGTGTTTGTTTGGCCGCTTCCTCTTGTAAAAGGGCGTCTCGACAATGCGCGCCGCGACGCGCTGGTTGCGGATCCCAATCCGGATTTCCGCACCCACCTGCGCCAGCTCTGACGGCAGGTAGGCCAGCCCGATATTCGTTCTCAGGAAAGGGGCGGGCGAGCCGCTGGTGACGTAGCCGACCTCGGTATCCTCCACATACACTGGATAGCCGTCTCGGGCGATCCCGCGTTCGGTCATTTGGAAGCCGACCAGGCGGCGGCGCACCCCGTGCTGCTTCTGGCGCACCAGGGTCTCCCGGCCCAGGAACTCGCCCTTGTCCAACTTGCAGATCCAGCCGAGGTCGGCTTCCAGCGGCGTGTGGGTTTCGTCAATTTCATGCCCGTAAAGAGCCATCTTGGCTTCCAGGCGTAGCGTGTTGCGCGCACCCAGTCCGCAGGGGACCAGGCCGTGCCCGCGCCCCACTTCCAGCAGCCTGTACCAGAGGCGCTCGGATTCCGACGGTGCGAAGTAGAGTTCGAAGCCGTCTTCACCAGTGTAGCCGGTTCGCGCCAGGAGGCATTCTGCCCCGTCCACGGCCCCGCGCGCAAACCAGTAGTAGCTGAGAGCGCCCAGGTCGGTGTCGGTCAGCCTCTGCAAGATGGACCTAGCTTGCGGGCCCTGCAGGGCCAGCTGGGAATACTGGGCGCCGGTGTTGCACACTTCGGCGTGGAAGCGGTTCTGCTCGCAAATCCAGTTGAAGTCGCGCTCCTGGTTGGCTGCGTTGACCACCAGCAGGAAGTGGTCATCGGCCAGCTTATGCACCAGCAGGTCGTCCGCCAGCGTGCCCTGCGGGTACATCAGGCCGCTGTACTGCGCCTGCCCGATGGCCAGCCGGGCCGCATCGTTCGAGGTGACGTGCTGCACCAGGCGCAGGGCGTCGCGGCCCCGCACTTCGATCTGGCCCATGTGGCTGACGTCGAACAGACCGGCACGCGTGCGTACCGCCAGGTGTTCTTCCACGATGCCGCTGTATTGGAGCGGCATCTCCCAGCCTCCGAAGGACACCATCCGGGCGCCCATCCGCTTGTGCACGGCATGCAGCGCAGTGCGATGCGGGGGACCGCTCAAGAAGGCCTCCGGCGGGATGGAGCGGCTCTCACGGGCACCAAGCCTAGTATAGCGCCGGGGGCACCGTTAAACTCAGCGCGGCGGAAGCGAATAGACCAGGTGTAAAATACGGGCGATGCCCTACGTCTGCGCCATGTGTGACAAGCACGAAGTGTCGTGCCAGTGCGATAAGTTCTGCACCATCTGCAAGTCGGATGAAAACGTGCGGCTGTGCTTCGACGGCTGCCATTACTGCGAGGGTTGCCGGGAAGTCTGCGAGCTCTCGGTCGAGGACTGAGTGTCGTCCGACTCCAACCACCCCACCCAACAGATCGCCCGCTTCCTGTCGGAATCCCACCGGGTTGTGGCCTTCACCGGAGCAGGGATCAGCACCGAGAGCGGCGTCTCCGATTTTCGCAGCCCCGGAGGTGTGTGGAGCAAGTACCAGCCTGTGATGTTCCAGGATTTCCTGGCCAGCGCCGATGCCCGCCGCCAGTACTGGCGCATGAAAAAGGAAGGCTACTGGGAAATGCGCCGCGCCAGGCCCAATGCGGGGCACCGGGCCCTGGCCCGCCTGGAAGCGGCAGGCAAGCTGGTGGCGGTGATAACGCAAAACATTGACGGGCTGCACCAGGATGCCGGCAGCCGGCGAGTTCTGGAGCTGCATGGCACAAGCCGCTCGGTCGTCTGCCTGCAGTGCGAGGCCCGGTACGACCCGGATGCGATCCAGGCGCGCCTGGAGAACGGCGAAGAGATTCCCCTGTGCGACGGCTGTGGCGGCCCGTTGAAATCGGCCACCGTCTCGTTCGGGCAAACGCTGCCCCAGGACGTGCTGTCGGAGGCCTGCAACCTTTGCGCGGGCACTAACCTGATGCTGGCCATCGGCTCCTCGCTGGTGGTGGAGCCGGCCGCCTCGCTGCCTTTGCAGGCGAAGCGGAGCGGCGCCCGCCTAGTGATCCTCAACGGGACGGAGACGCCGCTGGATCGGATCGCTGACGTCGTGCTTCGAGAGCCCATCGGCGACTCCCTGACCGCAGTCGTGAAGCAGTTCGGCCTCGACCTTCCTGAGTCGTAGCAAGCGACTTGCTACCATCCGGCCGAGTTCAGCCCTGACCATTGACTGAGACAAGGGTTTCCGAGTGGTGCGTGGCTGGCGCCGCGCCTAGGCCACTACCTTTTCCGGGAATAGATCGCGCCCCAGCCGAGCTGGGCAAGGGGGCGGTAATGCCGATGGAGGAAGGCGCCCAGCTCGGGATACATTTCCATCGCGAGCTCCGTGTTGTAAAGGCCCAGGCCATCCACAATGTAGTCAGGTCGAGACGCTTGGAGTTCGCGAAGGAGAAGGCGGCGATTCTCGGCCGCTCGTTGCGGCGCCACGCTGCGCGACTGGACCAGGTGAACGTCGGCGGGCACCCCGGTCAGCGGCTGAGAACTGAGAAATTTTGAGGCAGGCGGGCAGCCGCAGTAGAAGTAGATTTCCGGCCGATACCCCCAGACAAACAGCGAGGGCCCGCGACACGGGTTGGCCGCCGGACGCCCCGCCGATCCTTCCGCGGCTCCCTTTCGCACCTCTTCCCATTGTAGGCGGCGAGCGATCCGGCGGCTGTCTCGGTCAATTGCTGGAACATCCCAGGTGGCCATGTAGGTCGTAGAGCGGCCGGTGACAAGCTCATAGGCGAGCACTGCGGTCCGATTGTGGAACCAGACCAGGGCGAAGACGATGCCCGCCCAAAACAGTACGCGCAGGGCGGCGTTGATCCGCACACTCTTCTTTTCCGGCAGCCACTCGCCAGCCTGCCGCGCGAGCCTGTAGCCGCGCGCGGCCAGCAGGCAAAGAAACGGCAACACCTGGTAAAAGTAGCGCGGAAAAAATCGCCCCCCGATGGCCACCCCCAGGAAGGAAGCTCCCAGCCAGAACCAGACAGCGTGGGAAACCTCGCGCTCCGGAGTGGCTTTGCCTCGCGGGAAATACGCCAGCAGAAGCGCCAGCCCCAGAAACAGAGCGAAATGAAAACCCGCGTAGTTCAGCGTCTTGCGCAGGCCGGTCAGCACCCCAGTCGCTGGCGAGTACACGGTGACGTAGCTCCATCCCCAGCCCCAGAACTCCCGCAGGTAGTCGGCCCACTTGCCGTCCACCAGCAAGTAGGCCACCCACGGCGCGCATCCGGCCAGAAAGCCGGCCAGCAACAACCCCCACCGCCGCAGCGGTCCAGCCTGGTCGCCAGCAAGAGTGCGTAACTTCGGAAGCAGCAACTCGACGGCGGCGAAAAACAACCAAAGGACCAGCGCCTTCGGATTCAGCCAGAAGGCGACGGCCACCAGCAGACCACTCCAGAAGCTTCGCCCGTACAGGAAGAAAAATCCCGCGTAGAGGTAGGGCAGCAGTAGCAAATGATCCACCGCCAACGGCTGAACCTGGGAGTGAAGGTAGGTGGCGTTGTACAAGGCGTAGAGCAAGGCTGCCAGCCGGCCTTCCTCGTCGCCCCAAAAGCGGCGGCCCATGTGCCACAGGGCCAGCGCCACCAGGGTGGCGTAGAAGATGGTGAACAGGCGCACGGCGAGCAGACTTGGCCCCGCCAGCGCAAACAACGCGGCATAGACCCAGGGCACTGCCGGCGGCTTGTCAAACCAAATTTCCGAATAGAGCGCCTTGCCCCGCAGCAGTTCCTGCGCCGTCGTGAACCACAATCCCTCGTCGGCCCACACATAACCGGCGTAAAAGATGCGGAGCAGGAAAATGGTCCCCAGCAGCAGTAGTGCAAAGGCAAGGGGGGGCAGCGCTACGAGGCGCGGAGCGCGGAATGCGGATTGGGCGGTCATGGCGGCTGACGCGTCTCCGACTGCGGCTTACTTTTCCATGGATGCTTAGCGCCTGTGTTGTACCACGGCCTCAGCGGAGTTTTGCCATACTTCTTGCCCATCAATTCGGCGCAGATCTGCGGGCAGCACACAGCGGCGCAGCCAATTTGTGAGTCTCATCGGTTCCGTTGTAGTATTCCGGTCGTGCCGGATCGGAAAACATTGGCCCTGATCGGCGGGCCGATCGCCGCGGCGGCTTTGTGGCTGGCGCTGCGCATCGGAGTGCAACTGGAGTCCGCCGTCTGCTGGACGGCTGCCATTACCTGCCTCTGCGCAATCTGGTGGATCTTCGAACCGATCCCCATCCCTGCCACCTCGATCATCCCGTTTGCGGTGTTTCCCCTGGTAGGTGTGTTGACGTACAAGCAGGTTGCTACCAGCTACGGCCATTACATTATCCTCCTGTTTATGGGCGGGTTCATGCTGTCCCGGGCGATGGAGAAAAGCGGCGCGCACCGGCGGGTAGCGCTGGGCTTGTGCCGGATGGTGGGCGGCGCGGGCGGTCGTTGGCTAGTGCTGGGCTTCATGATCGCCTCGGCCGCGCTTAGCATGTGGATTACCAACACCGCCACGACGCTCATGCTGCTTCCGATCGCCCTGGCGGTGCTCGAGCAAGCCGATGACAAGGATCTAGCCGTGCCACTGTTACTGGGCATCGCTTATGCGGCAAGCATCGGCGGGCTTGGCACTCCCATCGGCTCCCCACCCAACGCCTACTTTATGGCCTACTACGATCAGGCCTTAGGGGATCACGTTCGCAATACGGGGCAACGCCTGGGTGAGCCGTGGACTTTTGCCCAATGGATGATGATCGGCTTGCCGGTGGTGCTGGTGTTCGTGCCGCTGGCGTGGTTGTGGCTGACTCGCAAGCTGCGCAAAGCCCGCCGAATTGAATTACCCGACTGCGGACCTCGCACGAAGGCGGAGACACGAGTGATGATCGTCCTGGTGCTCACGGCCCTGTTGTGGATCACCAGAAGGGGGCCTTTCGGAGGCTGGGGCGGTTTCCTGCAGCAGTTCTGGGGCGGACAAAACGAGGTTTTGGTTGGCGACAGTACCGTCGCTTTGCTCATGGTCGTGGTGATGTTCATCGTGTCCGACGGAAAGGGCGGACGACTGCTGGATTGGCAAACTGCCGCCAACATTCCCTGGGGGATACTGCTCCTGTTCGGCGGTGGCCTGGTGATCGGCACCGCGTTCAAGGAGTCGGGGCTGGCCGGTGTCATGGGACAGTCGCTGGAGGGCCTTCAAGCCCTCCCCGTCTGGCTCATGATCGGCGTGATCTGCTTGTGCGTGACGTTCTTGACTGAGATTACCTCCAATACTGCTACCACCGTGTTGCTCATGCCCGTTCTATTCGAGGCAGGCAAGGTGGCCCAGCTTGACCCAGCCCTGCTCATGGCTCCTGCGGCGGTAAGCGCCAGTTGCGCTTTCATGTTGCCGGTGGCCACACCGCCCAATGCCATCGTCTTCGGCACCGGCCGCTTGACGATTCCCACCATGATCCGTGAGGGCTTCGTGCTCAACCTGGCCGGCGTGGCAGTCATCACGACCGTCTGCTACCTGATGTTGGGGTGACAACAAGCGACCTGTTGCGACAATAGTGAATCGCTGACCGTTCACGGACCCGGAGAAAAACGATCTGTGGTTTGGGCTACTCGCGCGACCGGCTCTGGGCGACTTTCACCCCGCCCAGGGAATTGGCGTAGCGCTGGATGCCCCGATACAGCGCCTCGGCCATCTTCTGCCGGTAGGCTGGTTTACGCAGCAGCCGTTCGTCGGTCCGGTTGCTGAGGAAGGAGATTTCCGCCAGGACGGAGGGCATCTGAGCGCCGATCAGCACGATGAACGGTGCTTTCTTCACGCCGCGGTTGCGCAGCCCGTTGCGGCGCGCCATGTTCTTCACCAGCGCCCGCTGCATCTGCGCCGCGAACTCGCGCGACTCCTCCAGCTTCTCTTTCATGGTGATCTTCTTCACCAGGTCCTGCAACTCGTGGATGGACTTTTCCGAAACGGCGTTCTCACGCGCCGCAACTTCCAGGGCATTCGAGGAACTGGTGAAGTTCAAATAATAGGTTTCAATGCCGCGGATGGCGCGGTTGCGGCTGGAATTGGCGTGAAGGGAGACGAACAGGTCGGCCTGCTTCTGGTTGGCGATGGCGGTGCGTTTCTCCAGCGAGACAAACGTGTCGTTCTCCCGAGTGTAGACGACTTCGCTGCCCAGGCGCTCTTCCAGCAGCGCGCCGAGCCGCCGTGCCACGTCCATCACCACTTCCTTTTCCATCAGGCCGGTCGGGCCGATGGTGCCCGTGTCGTGGCCGCCGTGGCCCGGATCAATCACAATCCGGCCGATTTTCAAACCCAGGGCGCGGGTTAGCGAACGTTTCCCCGAGCTGGTCGGCCGGGCGGGGCGCGGGAGCGGCGGAGTGGCGGCCGCTACCTCGGTTTTCTTCGCGAGACCCTTCTTAGTCGATTTTTTCGTCCCAGCCTTCTTGCTGGAGGTCTGGGGCTCAGCCTTGGCAGCCTGCTTCACGGACGGACGGACGGAAGGGCCGCCAGTGGAAGCGGTGGCCTTGGGCGTTTCCTTCTCCTTCGACACTGCCTTGGGCCCTTTGCCGGACGGAGCGGCGGAGGGCTTCGATGTTGAAGCGGACTTGGTCCGCTTAGGAGGCGGCCCGCCATTGATGTCTACCACCAGGCGGAAGGGGTTGGGCAACACGAAGGCGGAGTACTCGCGCACCGAACCCACTTCCAGAACAACACGCGCGATACCCACCCGGTTTTGGCCAACCCGGATGCGCTTCACCAGGGGGTTGTCGCCGCTCAGGGTCCGGTTCCGCACTTTCGAGCTGAGCCGCGCCCCGTACAGGTCAAAGAAGATCCGCTCGGGGTTGGCGATGCGGGCGCGCCGGTACTCTACCGGCCTGTCCAGTTCGATGACCACCCGGGTATAGCTGGCGGTGGCCCAATGGCGGATCTGCGTAACCTGGGCCAGGTCGGCAGAACTCTTTTTCGCCGAGGGCGGCTTCTTCAGGTTTTTCAAGGCCAGCTTGGCCTTCTTCAAATACTTGCTGTAGGGGTACTCCCGGATCAGAAAGCGGTATTTTCCCTTAGCGCGCTTCAGTGATTTCGGGTCGTTAAAGAGCCGCCCTTTCTCGGCCCACAGTTCGGCGGCGGCGAACACACTATCGTCGGCCTCTCCAACGCTGGGACCCAGGTGCACCGCCCGGTCGTAGTGCCGGATCACCGCTACGTACTCGGCCGGCTGCCGCTGCGTCTCCGGCTTGGCTCCGAGTTTCGCCCGCAGTCGCTCGGCCTTCCCGAACTCGGCGCGGGCTTGCGCTTTCTTCTTGGCGGTCGAGCCCAGGCCGGAACCGGGAAGCAGGCACAGCAGCAGGGCCGCTGCTATCCACGGGAGACGCGTTGACCTGTTGCCGGGCATTTTCTCGCTGTCCCTCACCATCCTTGGGTGTTGCTGAAGTGCACCCTGCCCTTCTCATCCACCCATTTCATAATCACGGGGCGCTGGGACCGGGGCTTGAGCCCGTAGCCCCTGCCGTACAGCGATGAAACCTTGCGAACGTATCGCCGGGTCTCCGGGTAGGGTGGGATGCCACCATAGCGCGCCACGGCCTTCTCTCCCGCGTTGTAAGCGGCCAGCGAAAGCGCCAAGTTCCCCTCGAAAAGCCCCAGCAAGTGCTTCAAATAGCGAACCCCACCGTCCAGGTTTTCCTCCGGGTCAAATATGTTCCCAACACCGAAGCGTCGTGCCGTGGTCGGCATTAGCTGCATGAGTCCCGTAGCGCCTTTGCGGGATACGGCGGCAGGGTTGAAGTTGGACTCGACCTTGACGACGGCCCGCACTAAGTCCGGATCGATAGCGTGGCGTTCCGCAGTGCTTACGATGAGCTCGTCCACGGCCATCTGGGTGGTGCGGTTTTCGGGGCCCGAGAGCGACCCAGCACCCTTGGGTCGTTTGGGTGTGGCCTTCGCCGGTCCGGACGATCCCAACGACTCATTGCGCGCCGGCACTGTAACCAACTGGTTCGTGTACGGGTCCCTCCGGACCAGCACGCTATGCCGAGAACGTTGCTTGCGCTTGGACTTGCGCTTGGAGGCGACCTGCTTCGGGGCCTCCTCTGAATTCACGTAGACCCGGCGTCCGCTGTCATCTACATAGGACGCAATTCGGGCAGCCGGGGCCGACACTGCGGCCACCGCGCCAACGATGCCCAGTACGAACAATTGTCGTCTCATGCCTGGATCCGTTGAAAATAACGCACTTGGGCTCGTCCGAACGCTTGCCATTATATATCAGTGATCTATCCGTTAGAAACAAAACAGTTACGCACGGGAATCACCCAAGGCAATAGGGCGAAACCTGCTGGCTCATCGCCCCGTTAGCGGGAGGAGAAGGCCGGGCGAGCCGTTCAGCTAGAAGCGGTACCAGTATTTTGTTTTCTTTGCCCAGGAACTGTGATGGTATTTCCTGTGAAGAAACTGAAAAGCCGCTTTGGAATAGCGTCCTGTTTGTTCATCGACGCATCCGTAACGCGTGGCTTTCACCGTCAAGTGAAGGGCCTGGGGCACTCGTGGGTCGTCCGGATGGTTCTTGGCCCATTCCAGCACTAGCCGGCCCAGATGGCTCGGCGCGGTTTCCAGGGCAGAAAGCTGTTCCCATTCTCGAACTGCTTCTGCTTTTTGGGCAGGGCTGAGGAAGGCAGGGTAGTCCAGCTCCCGGTTGGGATAAAGGATCTTCAAGGGCATGTGAAAAGCTGTGTCCATCCGGTAGTGACGGTAGCCCATATAGATTCGACTGCCGCCCTGAGCAGGCGCCAGCCGGCACCACCAGTTTTCCCGCAAGTTATCAATGCGAGCGAGGGGAGTGCTCCGGGCGGAGCCGGCACCCACATACAGGTGCAGGCCAGGAAATCGCAGGATTGTGAAAACAGCAGCGAAGCGGCGCGACGGGCTGTTTGGGGCGGATACGTACTTCCGCAGGTCGCCTTTCAACTCCGGCGCAAGCTGCTCCAGGATCGGCACGACATCCCGGCACACCTTCTCTCGATCGGGCTCTCGATCGGGCTCTCGATCGAGCAAGACGCAGCGCACCCAGGTTGCCAGCGCCACCTCCCGGCGCAAATTCGGAGGGAGGCTTTTGCTGCCAGTCGCCTGCAGCAAAAGCCGCAGTGGCATTCGTTCGGTTAAGACCCGAGCAGCGTCCGCATCGAACAGCCAGCGCGGCTGCGGGCGCGGTTGCCGGCCTCTTCTGTCGGTTGGCTGTTCGGCAATCACGTGCCCGAAGTGATTCCAGCCAACTCGGGTAGGAACGCGCCGTGCGCTTCGAAGCAGCTCCTCCAGGTTCCGGGCCAGTTTCATTTGCAGCGCGAGGACCAGGTTGATGGAAGAGGGGGGCAGCGACACCTCTTTCGCCAGCATCTGCTCCAGCGCTATCCGCGCCTTCGCGGCTTCTCCAGAAGCGGCCAACAGACGTGCCCTGTGGAAGGCAATGGTGGGAAAAGCGGACGAACTCCGGGGAATTGTTCCCGCCGCCTCCAAGAGCGCCGCGAGCTTGGGGCCTCCTGCCTGCGCCTTGGAAATTGCTGCGACCAGCCAGGGCAGCGAACCCGTCTCGCGCCATTTGTTCATTGCATGGTCTCGCGCGGTCGGGGTCTGCCGCTGGAACGTCAGCATCCAGTCTGCCAGCTCGTCCTCTGCTCGCAACTCGGCCAGCGGCATGCGATTCTGGCTGCCGTTTCCCGAAGGCCACTTGTTCAGCAGCGCCAGGTAGTCCGTCAGGTCCTGCCGAAGCGACACGGGCGAGGTACCTTCCAGCAAGGCTTCCCGTAGCTGGCAGATGCGCTGGTTGGGGCGCAGCCTCAATTGGACGTAGCCCAACAGACGACGGGCTGAGGGATGCGTCCGGTGCAGACTGTTGTCGGCTAAGACCTTCCGCAACTGGGTCTCTGCCTGGGCGAGCAAGGCCAGGTCAGGCTTGCCCGGCTCGGTGTAGACGGTCGCCTGGCGGATCAGGGATCTGCCCATCAGCAGGGGAGCCAGCCAGCTCCAGGGCGAGTCGGGATCGTGGGCGATTTCCTCAAAGACCTTCCCGGCAGTCTCGAAATTGCCGGCATAAAAATGGGCTGCCCCCATCTGGTAGGCACGGTCGGCTCGAATCAGCGGAGAGTCCTGTGGAGAGGTATTGGCTGGCAGAAATTGCTGCTTCTCTAATCCGTTTCCTCCGCCGGAACAATTGGCGAAGACCCGGTCTTGCGCCTGCACCCAACTGTTGACTGCGGCGCTGTCCGCTCCAAATCGGCCAACTCTTTCCTCCAGCGTCAGGACCGCGGTGCGAAATGCATCCGAAAGACAATTGTAGTAGCCGATGTAGGTGGTGCCGATCCGTTCGGACCGGTACGCGCCCAACGGGTTGTGTAGATTCACCGGCCTCGGCGGCTTGGGATCTAGTCCCGGGATTTTCTTCCTCGCCTCAACCCATAGCTTGATCCAATTCGGCGGCTTTGGCGCAGTCTGTGGCGCACCGGACGCCGCCGCTGGGGTGCGCCGAATCCAGACCCCTTCCAGAGCCGCGAGCTGCTCTGGGCTGAATGGCTTGCCTGCCAGGTAGCGATAGGAGAGGTAGAGGTAGGAGCGGGAGTAAGTCGGCAGGACAATTCCCAGTTGGCCCCGTGAGAAACTTTCCAGCGGCTGGTCCGGATGCCTCGAAAAGGTGAAGACAGCCTGGGGGAAAAATGGGCCGCAGGGAAACGCCGGACTGGCCAGGCCAAGCAGGGCTGCGGCCAAAAGCAAAGCACAGGCTCTTGCACCCCTTACTGCCATTGCGCCGCCTCCTTGAGAACCTGCTCAACGGCCGTGGGCGACCAGGGCCGGGGGTGAAACACGTAAAGCCGCCTGCCAGCCGGCAGCCGGCGTACGGGTTCGTCGGTGGAAATGCCGATGCTATTCCGGCACGCTGCTTCCCGAAAGTCGCCTCCACCCTTCAAGTGCAGCAACACCGGGAGCCGGTCAGGACCCATGCGAAACAGCATGGGTACGGCTTCGTCAATGGGAAGTCCGGAAAGCCACCGGTCACCCAGGCACCACGAGGCCAGAGCCGTGATCGAGAGGCCAACGGATCTGGGCAGGCGCCGGCGCAGGTCCTGCAGCAGCTCTCGATAAAACCCACGTTCCGACACAGTCGCGTCGTAATCCACCTGGATGGAGGCAACGCCGGGCATGGCGGCCACTTCGGCTATGGCGGACACCGCCTTAAGTTGTTGTTCCTCTGACAGCTCCGGCGGCTGCGCTCTGTCCGATTCAATGCGAACAACTGCGATGGGAGCGGCTCCTGGAGGCAAGCGCAGAGGTTGCAGTCTGGGATACTGGAGCAGCTCGTCGCCGCGAAGGTAAAGAGTCCGAGCCAGGAATGCCACTCCCACTTTGCGGGGCGGGAGGAACTCCAGATCCTCCGGCCGCTCCCAGGCCCACAAGACAATGTTGGGAACATCTTTCATCCGGTCGGGCTTCATCCGGTCGGGCCCGGGCGCAACCAAGCCGCTCAAGCTGCCAGGACTCAATCCGACGACTCCGGCGGCTGCCGCCAGCAGCACCACATTCGAGAGGGCAATTGGCAAGAAGGCACCTGGCAAGAAGGCGGCTGGAAACAAACCCCGTTTGCCCATTTTTCTTGGCATGGCCGTCGAACTCCTGTGACCCCAGCAGGGTGCTGAGAAACTGACTCGCTTGTCATTCCGAACGAAGCGAGGAATCTGTTTTTCGACGGCCAGGGCTCGCCGCGGCAAGCAGATTCCTCGGGCCAACAAAGGACATCGGCCCTCGGAATGACACGCGAGCATGGTTTCCAACACCCTGCCAGAGCTCGCTCTTTTTTAGGGCAATTTCCCTGCCATTGCCCAAACCGCTGAACTTTTTGGGTGCGCCAGGCGCAGCCCGCAAGCCTCCTGTATAAGTCTTGACACGCGTGCGGGCACCGCTTGACACCCCTGCCCGTCCCGAATCGGCTGGTTTCCGAGGAGACTAGAGAAAAGTCAATTGTAGATTATGGCAAAGAGATGTAGTTACTGGTGCCCCCGCAACCGGGGGTCTTCCTGCTGGAGGCGCTCTGTTCAGTCGCCGAACACCAAGTAGCGATTTGTTGGGCAGCTATGCTTCTGCCACCTTTGGATTAGGGCCATACTCATTTCCACCCGGCTGACTATCTTGCACCATGAAGTATAAAAGCACAAGGCCCACGAGCGGCACAAAACCGAGCAACAGCCACCATCCACTCTTGCCAACATCGTGGAGCCTGCGGATAGCAACTGCGATACTGGGAATCAAAAGTGCCAATGAGTAAAGAGGGGAAAGCACTCCAAGCCCAGTCACACCGTCGACAATGCCGACCACTATGGCGATAAGATATAGAGAACAAGACGAAGAACCAATATTCTTTTCGCCGTGAGCGCCCTGTAAACACCGCATACTTTTTTAGCGCCTCAATAAACCAGTTCATGGTTTTCTCCTTTCTTAACCGGGCTTTGTTGATTTGCCTGGACGACCACTGGGATTTGGTTGCTGCCTAATTCTTGTTTACGCTGACCCGCATAAAACGCCTCTTGGCCGGCATAGGACGAAGCCGCGACCTGTCGAGCGCGAGAGTAAGGTGGGGGCAAGGGGAAGTCAAGTAACAATCCGGGCTCCGCAGGGCGGCTCGGCACCCAAAATAGGCCCGAATGCCGGGGCTAGCCAGTTTTAGCTGGAGCCTAAGGGGAGGAAGTACTGCGTGCCCACCACCGGCTGTGTGAGCCGCTGCAAAAGCTGTTCCAGGTCGTTGCGGTTAGCGACAAAATCAATCTCGCTGGTATTGATCACCAGCAGCTTCGACGCCTTGTAGTGGAAAAAGAAATGCTCGTAGGCTTTCACCACCGCCTCCAGGTATTCCAGTGAGATCTCGGTTTCCAGCGGCGAATTCTTGCGTGCGATGCGCCGGAGGAGCACTTCAGGAGTTGCGTGAAGATAAATCACCAGTTCGGGCGGGCTGACCTGCCCGCGGAGCAGTTCATAATACGCGTCATAGAGGCGGAGCCCATCGTCACTGAGATTGATATAGGCGAAGATTTTGTCCTTCTCAAACAGGTAGTCGGCCACCACTGTGGCATGTGGATTTTCCAGACCGAGGGCGCGCAGTTGCTGGAAGCGCTGGATGAGAAACCACATCTGTGCCCTGAAGGCAGCCCCGGGCCGCTCCTGGTAGAACTCTCCCAGAAACGGGTTCTCTTCGGAATCCAGCAACGTGCGGGCACGCAGCCGGTCGGCCAGTAGCCGCGCCAGTGTCGTCTTGCCTACCCGGATTGGTCCTTCAATAGCGATCTGGTGTGCGGCGTTCTGCTGTGGGGCGATCTTGTGTGGCGGGTGGTAATCGGCCATGTCCTACAGGCTCCCAGACGTACAGGCGACCTTCTAGGGTGCGATCCCCGGCAGGCTAACGCTACGCAGACGGCGGACCCGGCTGCGGTCCGCCGCGGCGGCCAGCAGCTCGGTGACGGTTCGCTGGCTGACCGGGTGCCGCAGCCCCGCGGCCAGGTCGCGCAATGGTTCCAGTACGAAGCGGCGCTCTGCCAGCCGCGGGTGCGGGATGATCAGCTCGCTGGTGCACATGACGTGGTTCTGGTACAGCAGGATGTCAATGTCAATGGTGCGCGGTCCTCGCCGAACGCCGCGCCGGCGTCCCAATTGCCTTTCAATCCGCTGCAGTTGGCGCAACAGTTGCCGCGGCATGTACTCGGTTTCCACTTCCGCTACGCAATTCAAGAACCAGGGTTGCGCGGTGTAGTCCACCGGCTGGGTGTGATAGAGGGCAGAGACCCGGTGCACCCGGATTCCTGCGGCCTGCATCTCCTCCAGTGCGCGCGCCAAGTAGGCCCGCCGATCACCCAGATTGGAACCCAGGCAGAGATAGACTCGTTTCTTCACACTCCACTTGCTATCGGCAGCTCACCGCTGTCTGCAACTCCTACCCAGGCAGTGGAAGCGTCTGGGCTGACCGTCGGCTGCTCTCTCAGAACAGCTCAGAACATCTTAGAACAGCGCCGGCTGGCCCGACCGGCCCTCCGGCTTCTTCTTGAGGTGCTGGTAGGCAAGCGCGGTGGCCACGCGTCCCCGCGGCGTGCGGTCCAGGAAGCCGGATTGGATCAGGAACGGTTCGTAGATTTCCTCAATGGCATCTACCTCTTCGCTGATGGAAGCGGCGATGGTGTTGACCCCCACAGGACCGCCGCCGTACTTCTCGATGATCGTCAGCAGCAACTTGCGGTCGATCTCGTCGAAGCCCAGCGGGTCCACCTGGAGCATCTCCAGGGCCTCGCGGGCCACCGGACCGGTGATGCGGCCCTGGGCGCGCACCTGGGCATAATCGCGCACCCGGCGCAGGAGGCGGTTGGCGATGCGCGGAGTTCCGCGGCTCCGCCGTGAGAGCTCCTCGGCGCCCTCTTCCTCCAGTTCCACCTTCAGGATGGCCGCCGAACGCTTCACAATCGTCCTCAGGTCCTCCGGCGTGTAGAAGTCCAGGTGAAGGATGATGCCGAAGCGTGAGCGCAGCGCCCCGGTAAGCAACCCGGCCCGCGTCGTGGCGCCCACAAAGGTGAACCGGGCCAGGTCCAGCGAGTGCATGCGCGCCCCCGGCCCCTGGCCAATCACGATGTCCACGCGGAAGTCCTCCAGCGCCGCGTAGAGAATCTCCTCAATCTCCGGCTGCAGGCGGTGCACTTCATCCACGAACAGGACCTGGCGCTCGGTCACGTTGGTCAGGATTGCTGTCAGGTCGCCTTTGATCTGAATCACCGGACCCGAAGTCTGCTGGAAGCGCGCCGCCAGCTCGTTGGCGACAATGGCTGCCAAAGTCGTCTTGCCCAGGCCCGGTGGGCCGTAGAGCAGAACGTGGTCCAGCGCCTCGCCGCGCGCGCAAGCGGCTTGAATGGCGATGCCCAGGTTGTCCTTCACCTGCTGCTGACCGACAAACTCCTCCAATCGGCGCGGACGCAGGTGGGATTCAAAGCTCTGCTCCCCCTCCAGCGCCTCGCCCACTATCAAGCGCTTTTCGGTCATGGCCTCACCAGCAAGTGCAAAGCTCGTTTCAACAGCTGATCAAAAGGCGCGGCACCGTCCTGAGCGACGGCCTGCCCGACTGCTTTTTCGGCCGCGGCGCGCGGGTAGCCCAGGTTGAGCAGCGCCGACAGCACATCTTCCTGAACCGCAGGCAGCCTCGGCCGAGATGCCGGCTCAGCTTCGGCCCCGGCCACCTTGTCCCGCAGTTCCACCACGATGCGCTCAGCGGTCTTGCGGCCCACGCCGGGGATGTGGCTCAACTTCAGCAAGTCGTTTTGGCGAATGGCCGGCACCAGCTCCTGCACCTCTAGCCCTGACAGAATGGTGATAGCCAGCCGCGGCCCGATGCCGCTGACGCTGAGCAGCTTCTCAAACATTTGTTTCTCACCCAGGCTGCGAAAGCCATAGAGCGCCAGCGCGCCTTCGCGCACATGCGTGTGGATATGCAGTTGCGCTTCGGCAGGCGGGTCAGGCAACAGGTAATAGGTGGAAACCGGAATGTTCACGTCGTAGCCGACTCCCTGCACATCCAGGATCACCTGGCTGGGCTGTTTCTTCAATACCCGTCCCCGTAGAAATCCAATCATGAAAAGGTGCCAGGTCTCATGTTTCAGGTGTCAGGTTAGTCCCCTCCAGCTCACCGGTCAATCCCGCCGGCATCGAGATGACAATCAAATAACTGACAACCTGGCACCTGAAACCTAAAACCTGTGTCACTTGGCGTCACGCCAGTTGTCGCCCACGCCGATGTCGGCCACCAGGGGCACCGAAAGGGCTGCGACCTGCTCCATGGCCCGCTTCACCAAGCTGCGTGTGGCCTCCACCTCCTCAGGCGGCGATTCCAGCAACAGCTCGTCGTGGACCTGAAGCAGCATCCGCGCGCGCAGCCCCTGGCCTGCCAGCTCGTCGTGGATGCGGATCATCGCCACCTTGATCAGGTCAGCGGCGGTACCTTGCAGCGGCGTGTTGATGGCGGTCCGCTCGGCAAAGCCACGCTGTTGCGCGTTGCGGCTGTTGATTTCTGGGATCGGTCGCAGCCGCCCGTACAGCGTCCGTACAACGCCCGAGCGACGCACCTCTTCCAGGCATTTGTCAATGTAGCGCCGAACGCCGGCGTAGGTGGCGAAGTAATGGTCAATGAACTGCTGCGCCTCCGACTGCTCGATTCCAAGCTGCTGCGAGAGGCCAAAGGCGCTGAGGCCGTAAACGATGCCGAAATTGACAGCCTTGGCGCGACGGCGGTGCTCGCCGGTCTGCAACAGAGGCGGCACGCCGAACACCAGCTCGGCGGTTCGCGAATGGATGTCCTGATTCTGGCGGAAGGCTTCCAGTAGCACCGGGTCCTGGGAGAAGTGGGCCAGCAGGCGCAGCTCGATCTGCGAGTAGTCGGCCGAGAGAATCTTCCAGGCCGACTCGGCCAGGCCATGCGCGGGTAAGAATGCCGCGCGAATCCGCCGTCCCAGTTCTGTGCGAATGGGAATGTTCTGCAAGTTCGGGTCGCGCGAGGAGAGCCGGCCGGTGGCCGTGCCCGCCTGGTCGAACGTGGTGTGGATGCGACCGGTGCGCGGGTTCACCAGCTTGGGCAGCGCGTCGATGTAGGTGTTCTTCAGCTTGGTGAGCTGACGAAATTCCAGCACCTTCCGCGGCACTTCGTGTGCCTCGGCCAGCTCTTCCAGCACGTCCACGGCGGTCGAGTAGACCCTGCCCTTGCCGAACTTGCGCGGCGCCGGCAGCTTGAGCTGCTCGAACAGCACCTTGGCCAGCTGCTGTGGAGAATTAATATTGAATTCGGCACCGCTGAGTTTATGAATTTCCGCCGTCAGCGTCTCAATCTGCAGGGCCAGTTGTTCGGCAAGCTCGGCCAGTTGTCGCGTATCCACGCGCACGCCCACCTCTTCCATCTCGGCCAGCACCGGCGTCAGAGGCAGCTCGATTTCCTCGTAGACTGGCCGGAGACCGGCCTGCTCCACCTCCGGGACCAGCAAGCGGGCAAGCTGGCCCAATGCGTCGGCACGCCCCGCCGGGCTATCGCCCAGGCGCGCGCCGAAACGGCGCTTGGCCATCTCTTCCAAGGTGTAGTTGCCCTGGGCGGGATCCAGCAAGTAGGAATAGAGCAGCGTGTCATCGCGTACCCCACGCAGCGCCACGCCCCGCGCGCGCAACGCGCGGATCGCCGCTTTGGCGTTACACACCGCCTTGAACCTCTCATCTGATTCCAGCCAGGCTCGAGCGGCGGGAAGCAGCCGCTCGGGGATCATCCGTGCCAAGCCGGCCTGGGGCGAGACCGCAAGCCCCGGACCAAAGCGGATCTGGCCTTCCTCGCCGGCTTCCAGCGCGACCTCCAGCGCCACTGGCAGCGCTACCTCTAACGCCATCGGCAGCGAAACCTCGAGCGCAGCTGGCAGCGCGGTCCCAGCGGCCAGCTTCTGAAGAAACTCGGCCACCTCCGCCTCACTCGAAAGTTCGGCGTGGTCCCTCTGCCGCGCATCAAGCGCCGGCAGGATTTCCTGCAGCAGGCTGTGGAATTCCAGTTCTTTGTAAAGCTGCTGAAGGGCAGAGCGGTCGGGCGGCCCGGTGGCGATGGCCTCCAGCTCCAAGGTGACCGGCACGGCTGTCTCGATTGTAGCCAGCTTCTTGCTCAGCAGGATCTGGTCCCGGTGCTTTTCGAGGGACTCGCGGTAGGTCTTGCGCTCGACCTCCTG
>JAKZXP010000191.1:0-10927 GCA_047514915.1 Terriglobia bacterium | reverse complement strand
GATGAGCACGGAGGAGCAAGCAGCCATGGCTTTCGAGAATCTGCTGGTGGAAACACGCCAGGGCATCGGCTACGTCACACTCAACCGGCCCCGCGTGCTGAATGCTCTCAACCGGGCCACGCTGCGCGAGCTGGGGGTGTGCTTTGAGCAACTGGCACAGGATGAGCAGGCCGGCGCGGTCATTCTGACCGGAGCCGGCGAGAAGGCGTTCGCCGCCGGCGCCGACATCAACGAGCTGGCCACCCAAAGCCCAGCAGAAGGCAAGGAGTTCGCGCTGGCCGGGCAGGCCGTGATGAACCGCATCGAGCAGCTAGGTAAGCCGGTCATCGCCGCCGTCAACGGCCACGCGCTGGGCGGGGGCTGCGAACTTGCCATGGCATGCACGCTGCGCATCGCCTCCGAGACCGCGCGCCTGGGCCAGCCCGAGGTTAAGCTGGGGATCATTCCGGGCTACGGCGGAACCCAGCGGCTGGCGCGCCTCATCGGCGCGGGGTGCGCGCTCGAACTGGTGTTAACCGGGGAGCCAATCACCGCCCGGGAGGCGCTGCGCATCGGCTTGCTGAACGAGGTGGTGCCGCCTCCTCAATTGCTGCCGCGCTGCGAAGCCCTGGCCCGCCAGATTCTGGCCAATGGTCCCGTGGCCGTCCGGTTGGCGATGGAGGCTGTCCACGGCGGCCTGAGTATGAACTTGGCCGAGGGACTCTTCCTGGAGGCCACACTGTTCGGACTCTGCTGCGCCACCGAAGACATGAAGGAGGGCACGCGAGCTTTTCTGGAAAAGCGCGCCCCGCGCTTCACCGGCCGATAGTGCTTCGCCAGAGTGCTAGTGCCCGTGCCGCAGGCCCGCGTGCGGCTGGCTGTCGCGGCAGGCATTCTTGCCTGCCGGCCAGCAAGGACTGCTAAGCTATGGCCCAGGTCATGAAAAACTATGTTGGCGAACTGGACGGGCGCGGCCTTCGGTTTGGGGTTGTGGTGAGCCGCTTCAACGCCTTCATCAGCGATCGGCTACTGGCCGGCGCCCTGGATGCGCTGGAGCGCACCGGCGCCGACCCTGCGGCCATCGAGGTAGCCCGCGTCCCCGGCTCGTTTGAAATCCCGGTGACGGCTCGCCAGATGGCGGCCAGCGGCCACTATGACGCAGTCATCTGCCTGGGCTGCATCCTTCGTGGCGAAACGCCCCATTTCGAATACATCAGCAGCGAAGTGTCCCGCGGTATCGCGGCAGCCGCGTTGACCACCGGCATCCCCATCATCTTCGGCGTGCTCACCTGCGACACCCTGGAGCAGGCGATTCACCGCGCTGGCGCAAAGTCCGGCAACAAAGGATTCGAAACCGGGCTGGCGGCCGTCGAGACGGCGAATTTGCTGAAGCGCCTCCGGCAAACACCATGAGCATCCCTCGCAAGGCGCGGGAGGCGGTGCTCCGCATGCTGTTCCAGTGGGAACTCAGCAAGGAAACTCCCGGCCGGGTCAAGCAGTCGTACTGGCAGCGCTCCAGGGCTGACTCGCCCGTGCGCACCATCGCCAACAGCCTGTTCGACCAGGTGCTGGAGCGGCACGAAGCCATTGATCACATGCTCGCCGCGCACGCCGAACACTGGCGCCTGGAACGGATGTCGGTTGTGGACCGCAATATCTTGCGGCTGGCCGTGTGCGAATTCCTCACCCGCTCCGACGTCGCTCCGGCGGTCGCCATCAATGAGGCGCTGGAGATCGCGCGCCGCTATTCGACCGACGAGTCGGTGGGGTTCATCAACGGCGTGCTCGACGCCATCCGGCGCGAGCTGAGCGGCGCGGCGCGCTCCTCTTAACCAATTTCCGCACCAGGCTTTCGGAAGCCAGGGCGATTTTCAAGCGCACCCGGCTAATTGCCTCCGAGGGCGGAGCAATGTCGTCCTCTGGCGCCTGAAGAAGTGCTGGACAGGTTGCTTTCCGGGATGCAAAATCCAAAGAGGCTAGATACATCCCGAATGAGTCCTATTCGCAGTTGCAGGACTTGACGCTTGAGGAGGATGTCGGTGACTCTGAAACCCCTGAGCACATCTCTGATCATCGCACTTATGCTGAGCGTGACGGCGCGAGCAGAGGTGAGCTTCAATCGCGACGTCCGCCCAATCATGTCGGACACCTGCTTCCGTTGTCACGGTCCGGACAAGAATGCCCGCATGGCGGGCCTGCGGCTTGACATCCGGGAAGAAGCCCTGCGGCCCACCAAGTCCGGCCGCATTCCTATTGTTCCCGGCAAGCCGGAAGCGAGCGAGATTGTCAAACGCATCTTTTCGGATGACCCCAGGGTCATGATGCCGCCGGCTTTCGCCGACAAGGAACTGACCGAGAGCCAGAAGGAAACCATTCGGCAGTGGGTGGCCGAAGGCGCGAAATACGAGGGGCATTGGAGCTTCCAGCCCGTCCGGCGGCCGGCAGTGCCGGCGGTTGCGGAAAGAGGAGTTGCCAGTCGCAATCCGATCGATGCGTTCATTCAGAGTCGTCTGGCGAAGGAGGGATTGCAGCCGTCTCCCGAGGCGGATCGGCGGACGCTGATTCGGCGGGTCGCGCTAGACCTCACAGGTCTGCCGCCCACGCCTGCCAAGGTGGAAGCGTTCCTCAAAAACACCTCGCCCGATGCCTACGAAAAGCTGGTTGAGGGACTGTTGGCTTCTCCGCGTTACGCTGAGAAGCAGGCGATGCACTGGCTCGACGCGGTCCGCTATGCGGACACGCGCGGGTTCCATGGGGACAACGACCAGCCGGCGTGGCCCTATCGAGACTACGTGTTGCGGGCGTTTCTCGACAACAAGCCGTTCGATCAATTCACACGGGAGCAAATTGCGGGAGATCTCTTGCCGGATGCCACCGTGCAGCAGCGAGTTGCCTCGGCATATAACCGCATCCTTCGCACCTCGCGGGAGGGCGGCCTCCAGGAAAAGGAGTACCTGGCCAAGTACGCCTCCGACCGCGTGCGGACAACGTCCAACGTCTGGCTCGGTCTGACAATGGGCTGCGCAGAGTGCCACGATCACAAATTCGATCCGGTGAAGACGAAGGACTTCTATTCGATGAAAGCCTTCTTCGCCGACATCAAAGAGAAGGGCCTTCTACCCGGTTCCGGCCCGGAAGCCTGGATTGCAACCCTGTCGTTGCCAACCCAAAAGCAGCGCACGCGATTAGCGGAGCTGAATGAAGTGGTCAAGGTGGCCGAGCAAGCGCTCCAGGAGAAGACGGCGAGCCTAGCATCACAGCAGGCGGAATGGGAACAGCAACTGTTGGCTGACTTCGAAGCAGGCCGGCTAGAGTGGCGCTATCAGCGACCCTTCTCGGCTAGCTCCAGCAATGGCGCGCACCTCACCATCTACATCGACGAGCTTGTCGAACGCACCTTCCATGTCGACGCGAAGGCGACGCTGGTAACACAACGGGAGCTAGGAAATGGGCTGGTGGTGGTCAGCGGACCGAATCCAGACAATGAGACTTACACGATCAGCTTCAAGCCAGGGCTCGGGACATGGACGGCGCTCGGGGTGCAGGCAATCCAGGATGAAAGTCTGCCTGGCAAGCGGCTGGGGCGCGGCGCGGATCGCTTAGTCCTGACCGAGGTCGAGGCCGTATTGTCGGCCAATGGGAAGACGCGAGAGCAGAAACTCGCGTTCGTTCTGGCGACTACCCACGGATCTAGAGGACCCCTGGAGCAGCCGCCAATGGGCGCCATTGACGGCGACCCGGCCAGCGGTTGGGCTGGCGATTCGGGAAGTCCAGTCGACGAGGGCAGGAGCCCGTTTCTCGCGCTCCGTTTCGCTGAGCCTGTCAAGACGGACGCAACCTCGGTGATCACGGTCCGTCTCCGGCACGATTCCTCGCTTCGCCGTGCGACGATCGGCCGCCTGCGCCTCGCACTCTCCTCCGGCCGGTACTCCTGGCCGCTGGATGATTTGGATACCGTAGAGGATGACCCAGAAGTTGGCGAGCAGCGCTCTAGTAAAGGTGGCGCAGAAGATGGTATGCCCAGCGAGGTGCTGGAGGCCCTCAAGGTCGCCCCCGAGGCGAGGTGCGACAACCACATCGAGGCTCTCAGGGAGCATTTCCAGTGGTCCTATCCCAGGCTGCAGCCGCTTTTTGTCCAGTTGGAACGCCTAAAGGCCGCCCGGGCCTTGTTGGATGCCGAAATTCCCACGGTGATGATTACCGAAGCGACCACACCACGGGAGACTCGCATTCTCCCGCGCGCGAACTGGATGGATGAGTCGGGCGAGATAGTGGAGCCGGCGATTCCCGAGTTCCTCGGTCAAGTGGAAACCAACGGCCGCCGAGCGAATCGTCTGGATCTGGCAAACTGGATTGGCTCCCGTAGGAACCCACTGACTGCACGGGCGTTCCAAAATCGCCTATGGCGGCAGTTCTTCGGCGCGGGGCTGTCCAAGGTGCTCGACGATCTGGGCTCGCAGGGCGAGTGGCCAACACACCTCGAGCTGCTCGACTGGCTTGCCGCCGAGTTCATGGAGCCGAGCTGGAGGGCCGAGGGCACACACCGCTGGGATGTGAAACACATTATCCGGACGATTGTGACCAGCCACACCTATCGTCAGTCCTCCATGAGCAGCCCGCACCTCGACGAGCAAGACCCGGAGAACCGGCTCCTGGCGCGCCAGAGCCGTTTTCGGGTAGATGCGGAAGTGGTCCGCGACGTCGCGCTGGCTGTTTCCGGCTTGCTGGTGGAAAAGTTCGGCGGCCCAAGCGTCAGACCGTATCAACCGGAAGGCTACTTATCGGCGATGAACTTCCCCATGCGTGCATACTCGGAAAGCCGAGGCGAAAACTTGTACCGTCGAGGCGTCTATACTCATTGGCAGCGGACGTTCTTGCATCCCAGCTTGTTGACCTTTGATGCGCCTTCCCGTGAGGAGTGCACGGTGAACCGGATGAGTTCCAACACGCCGTTGCAGGCACTGATCCTCCTGAATGATCCCGTCTTCGTCGAAGCCGCGCGGGTGTTTGCGCAGAATATCCTGAAGAAAGGAGGTCCCACGCTCGATGTGCGCATCGACTGGGCCTTCCTACAAGCGGTCAGCCGGAGGCCGACCCCTGCCGAGCGAAAAATCCTCGCCGACCTGCACAAGAAGAGCCTGGCGGAGTTTGCTGCGCAGCCGCAGAAGGCGCGAGAATTCGTTCGTGTGGGGGAATCGCCGCTGGCGACGGATGTAAGACCAACCGACCTGGCGGCGATGACGACCGTGGCGCGGGCGATCCTGAACCTCCATGAGACCATTACGAGGAACTAGGGAGACTCCGATGGAACCAGAATCATTGGCGTTGCAGATTCACCGGCGGACGTTCCTGCGCTACGGCATTTCAGGGCTGGGCCTGGTGGCGTTGAATTCATTGCTCGATGCAAGGCTCTTGGCTTCGGAACCGGCCCTGGGAACTCAGGGGTCGCAAGGAGCTGTGGGCCCACTACATCATCCGGCGAAAGCCAAGAGGGTTATCTTTCTTTATCAGGCGGGCGGACCATCGCACCTCGAGACGTTCGATTACAAGCCAAAGCTCGCCGAAATGAACAGCAAACCAATGCCCGAGTCCTTCACCAAGGGGCAACAGCTGGCCCAGCTGCAGGGCAAGCCACTGGTTTGCTTTGGACCGCAGCACGAGTTCAGCAGGTTTGGCAAATCGGGGCTCGAGATCTGCGGGTTGTTTCCACACATCGGCAGCGTCGCAGATGATGTTTGCATTATTCGCTCGATGTGGACGGAACAGATTAACCACGATCCGGCCCATACTTTGATGAACACTGGAGCGATCGTCGCGGGCCGGCCGAGCATGGGATCATGGTTGTTGTATGGGCTCGGGTCGGAAGCCAACGATTTGCCGGGTTTCGTGGTACTGGCCTCAAAGGGCAAGGGTGGGCAGATGCAGCCGATTGCGGCACGGCAATGGTCCTCCGGATTCCTGCCCGGCAAATTCCAGGGTGTAAAGTTCAACTCCATCGGGGACCCCGTACTATACATCCAGAACCCGCAGGGCTTGAATGCCAGCATCCAGCACGCTTCGGTGCAGGCGATTCGGGCCATCAACAAGATCCAACACGAAGCGCGGCGGGATCCGGAGGTTCTTACGCGGATTTCGCAGTATGAGATGGCGTTCAAGATGCAGACCAGCGTGCCGGACCTCATGGACATGAGCAAGGAGCCACCCCATGTCCTGGACATGTATGGTGCCCAGCCAGGGGATGGCTCTTTTGCGTCCAACTGCATGCTGGCGCGGCGCCTGGCGGAGCGCGGCGTGAGGTTCATCCAGCTGTATCACCGGGACTGGGACCACCATGGCGCGGTCAAAAACAACGTTGCCATCAAGGCGCAGGAAACAGACCGGGCTACTGCCGCGCTGATCAAAGACTTGAAGCAGCGAGGCATGTTTGAGGATACGTTGGTTGTTTGGGGAGGCGAGTTCGGTCGGACACCCATGTCGCAGGGGGACAGTGGGCGCGATCATCACATCAAGGGCTTCTCGTTCCTGCTGGCGGGTGGAGGGATTAAGGGCGGCATTACCTACGGGGCCACGGACGAGCTGGGCTATGCGGCGGTGGAAAAACCCGTGAGCGTCCACGACTTCCACGCCACTATGCTGCACCTGCTGGGGATCGATCACCTTCGCATGACGGTTAAGTTCCAGGGCTTGGACGCACGGCTGACGGGGGTTTCTGGCGAGGTCCTGAAAGAAATTCTGGCTTAGTCGGGCCAGCCATATACCTCGATCTCAAAGGGCAGAGCCAATACATCTTTTCAATTCCATTGGCCGATTCCATTGGACACAAGGTCCTTGACAACCGTGGAAGCCCTGAGGGAAAATTACTTTATGGTGCAGTTCGGCCGGAGAGAGTTAAGGCTTTGTTGCCCCACGCCGGGATGTTGTTGCCCGTGCGAGCGGCTCTCCGGCGGATGGTCCGTGTCGTAGCTTGTAGCCTAAGTTATCATCCAGCTGACCCGCCGTCGAGAGATCGAGCCTCTCGGGCGGGTTTTTCGTTGCGCGCGATTGAGCTGAGTGGAAGCAGACGGAGTACGAAATCATGAAAGTCTCCAACGCACTCTGGAAAGAACGGCTTGTCGGGAAGGTGCCGGATAGCTTGGCCCGCGAAGTGGACATCTTCGAAACGGAGATGGATTTGCGCAGACAGGGCAAAGTGGAAGAAAAACTCTTTGCGGAAACTCGGCTTCGCAGAGGTGTCTACGGCCAACGCTATGACAACGGCCATAGGCACGATGGGCAGAAAGTTCAGGATCTCGCCTATCCTTCCGCCGGGCAACTGACCAAGGGGCCGAATACGGTGTGGGATGCTCCCGGCATGCAGCGCATCAAGGTCCCTTATGGAGGACTGAATGCGGAGCAACTGGAGACCCTGGCGGATCTGACCGAGGAATATTCCGATGGCATTGCGCACGTCACGACCCGGCAGGACTTCCAACTCCACTATGTCCAGATTGACGATACGGCCGCTTTGATGCGGCGGCTGGCAGCGGTCAAGATCACCACCCGCGAGGCTTGCGGCAACTCGGTGCGCAATGTGACCGCTTGCCCCTACGCCGGTGTTTGCCCGGACGAGGCGTTCGACGTCACCCCGTATGCCCGCGCTCTTTCCCGATTCTTGCTGGGACATCCCGACGCGCAGAACTTCGGTAGGAAGTTCAAGCCGGCCTTCAGCGGCTGCCGGGACCATGGCTGTGGCCTCACCAACATGCACGATCTGGGGTTGATCGCAGTCAAACGGAACGGTGGCGGAAAAGAAGAACGAGGTTTTGAAATGTACGTCGGCGGTGGATTGGGGGCCGTTTCCTATCAGGCGAAGCTGTTTGACTCCTTCCTGCGGCCGGAGGAGCTTCTACCGACAGCTCAGGCAATTGCCAGGGTTTTCGCTCGGCAGGGGGAGAAGAAAAACCGCAATCGGGCCCGTATCAAATTCCTGGTCCATGACCTAGGGATTGAGAAATTCAAGGAGCTGGTGCTCGAGGAGCGCAAGAAGCTTCCTCCAGATGTCCGATGGAACGATTCCCTGGAGGGCGCCGAGCAGGAGTCGGAAGGAGCTCTCCGACCCGGAGGGAAGCTACCGGCAGGAGGCTCGGAAGACTTCCAGCGCTGGGTGGAAACCAATACTCGTCGGCAGAAGCAGGAGGGATATGTCGTGGCCACGGTCGCGCTTCCCCTGGGAGATCTCACCTCACTACAACTTCGTGCTTTGGCCGACATCGTCCGCCGGTTCACAAAAGAAACTATCCGCACGACTGTGGAACAAAATTTCGTCCTCCGCTGGATCAGTCGAAGCGATTTGCCCGAACTCTATCGAGCATTAAAGGAGGCCGGCCTGGCAGAGCCGGGCGCGGGCACGCTCGTGGACATTGTTGCCTGCCCCGGCACCGATACCTGCAAACTCGGGATTTCCTCCTCGCGCGGGCTAGCCGCCGAGTTGCGGAAACGACTGGCCGAGAAATGCTTTCAACTGGATGAGGCCGTTCAAAACCTGCACATCAAAGTCAGTGGCTGCTTTAATAGCTGCGGACAGCACCACGTCGCCGACCTGGGCTTTTACGGCGTCAGCCGCAAGCTGGCTGGCCATGTCGTCCCGCACTTTCAGGTCGTTCTCGGCGGTGAGTGGACCCACAATGCCGGCTCCTATGGCCTGGCCATTGTAGCGATCCCCTCCAGGAGAATTCCGGAAGTGGTCACCCGCATTACCGAACGCTATGTCTCTGGCCGAAAGAACGGAGAAGGCTTTCAGGAGTTCATTAAGCGAATCGGCAAGGCGGAATTAAAGAAAATGCTGGAAGATCTTGCCCAGCCACCCGACCCCGCGACCGATCGCTCCTTTTTCCAGGACTGGGGTGACCCTCGGGAGTACAGCCTGGGCGACCTCGGCGTCGGCGAATGCGCCGGGGAGGTGGTGAGCTCGATCGAGTTCGGCCTGGCGGCCGCGGAACGCGAAGTCTTCGAGGCGCAGGTGGCGCTGGAAAATGGCGAAACGGAGAAGGCCAGAGAGACGGCGTATCAATCCATGCTCCATGTTGCCAAGGCACTCGTCCGAATCGAGTACCTGGATGTTTCCGACGACTCGGATCAGATTGTCCAGCAATTCCGCACTCGCTTCTACGACACGCAGAAATTCTTCGATCCTTTTGCCGGCGGTAAGTTCGCCCATTACCTGTTTGCCGCTCACCGAAAGGCCGAGGACCCATACACACCGGAGGCCACCCACCACTTGATCGAGGAGGCGCAACTGTTCATCGAGGCCTCGCACAGTTGCTACGGCCGCATGGCCACCCCCGCCGGCGCCAGGGCGTAGCCAGGGCGTTAGCCCAGGGCGTTAGCAAAGATGCCCTTATGGAACTCCAGCACGTCAACGTAAAGCTCTACGTGGAGAATCCAGAGGGAACCGACCTGGAGGTGTTGATTCCAGTCTTTCACAACTGGATCCAGGATCAGGTGTGTGAGGAATTGTTGATCGATGTGGCCGATTACCGGCACGTTCATCAGGGTCCGGGAGTGATCCTGATCGGCCATGAAGCCAATTACAGTCTGGACAATACAGATAACCGGCTGGGCGTTCGCTATAATCGCAAGGCTCCCCTGGCAGGCAGCAATCAGGACCGCTTCACGCAAGCCACCCGGGCGGCGCTGACCGCCTACAGACGTCTGGATTCCGATCCGCGGATTCAGGGAAAATTTCTCCTGAACGGTCAGGAGCTGGAGCTATTTGTGAACGACCGACTGCTGGCTCCGAACCTTGAGAAAACCTACCAGGCTGCGAAGCCGGAACTGGAAAGCTTTTTCGGGAAACTCTTTGCGGGAAGTGGTTACTCGGTGGCGCACAATGGCGACCCTCGGAATCTGTTCTCGGTCGAAGTCCAGGCTTCCAGGCCCTTCACAGCAAGCGAATTGCTCAAGAACCTATCCTGACCATTTGACGCACGCCCTCAACGATTCTCCACGGGGAGAATGGTCCTCTGGTCCCGCGTCAGTTCGGGATGCCAACCAGGAAACGCAATGGCGATGTGACCTTGAGTTGACTACTCAAGGCTTACGAACGACAACGCAAAAGCGTTGCTCAGGCCAGGACCACCAAGTATCTATGGCGCGCTCAAGTTGGAACCCTGCGTCTCTGAGCTCCTGGATGAGAATATCCAGTGGCATCCCATGTCCACCACGGTTTTCCGGCACTCCGTCCGGCGTCGAAAGCCAGAATCGCCAAACGCGCGGCTCAAAGTCGATGACCGCAAGCCGGCCACCGGCACGAAGCGCTTCGTAGGTACTGCGGTTCATCGCCGTGGGGTCAGTGAAGTGATGATAGACCTTCGACATGAAAATCGCGTCACAGCATGCCGCTGGCAGATTCGTGTCCGCCTCCTCACCGCCAACGATGGTCATGTTCTCAAAGCCGGCTGACGCAATATTGTTCCGAAGTTTTTCTAGGATAGGTCCTTCCAGCTCTGTAGCGTAGACGTGACCATCGGGGCCCAGGTACTCGGCCAACCGGACAGTCATTCGGCCTTTGCCAGCACCGATTTCCGCTACTGTGGTGCCGGGCTTCAACTCCAGCAACTCGATCAAGCGCGTCACCTCAGGGCGGGGATAAGCATCGCGGTAAGCGCCTATCGCATAGAGTCCTCCGGCCAGAGCGACCAACAGCAACAGCGGCCATCTCAGCTTCTTTAGGATGTGTGCAGGTTGAACTTTCATCGGTGGCGACTGGACTTCGAGCGACCTGAGCTATCCTTCGACGTTGGAGCTCCCCGACGGCTCGCTTCTGACGGACCTCAAATGACCGGGGTCTCCCGGTACGTGCCCCAGATCTGCCTGAGCGTCTCCACGATATCGCCCATGGTGGCGCCTGTCTTCACCAGCTCGATCGTGATTGGCATGATATTTTGGTTCTCGTCCCTGGCCACCCGCT
>JAKZXP010000190.1:0-2694 GCA_047514915.1 Terriglobia bacterium | reverse complement strand
ACCAGAAGCGAGGCCACCAACCGCGGCCGCTGGGGGATGCCAGCAGGATTTGGCCGTCGCGCTCCACCAGCGCAAGCTGCAAGCGGAACCGCTGGGGCGGCCGGCGCGGCCTGGGTGGCGGGAAGCGGGTCACCGTGCCGGTCTGCCACGCCTGGCAGTGCGCCGCTAGTGGACATTTCGGGCACAACGGAGCCCGCGGCCGGCAGATGGTTGCTCCCAACTCCATCAGCGCTTGGTTGAAGTCGCCGGGCCGGTTGCGGTCGAGCAGCGAAGCCGCTCTTTCCTGCAATCCCTCGGCGGAGGCGAATAGGCGCGCTAGCACGCGTCGAACGTTTCCATCCACCACCGCGTGCGGCTGGCCGAAGGCGATACTGGCCACCGCGGCGGCGGTGTATGGACCAACCCCGGGCAGGGCGCGCCATTCCGCGTAGGTGGAAGGAAAGTGGCCTCGGGTGCGGATCTGGCGGGCGGCGGCCTGCAGCGCACGCGCTCGCGAGTAGTAGCCCAATCCGGCCCAGGCGCGCAGCACCGTTTGTGGCCGCGCACGTGCCAACACTTCCACGGAGGGGAACAGTTGGAGGAAGCGCTGGTAATAGGGCTCGACCGCAGCCACCCGCGTCTGTTGCAGCATGACTTCGGCGAGCCACACCCGATAGGGGTCCGGCGTGTGGCGCCACGGCAGATTGCGCCGGTGTTGCTCATACCACTTCAGCAGCTTGCGACGCAATTTTTGCCGGTGGTACACTTCATCAGGGATGTTCGCCGCGAGCCCCATTTTCTTCGTGGAGTTGTACCTTGGGACATTATAGACGGGCCTGACGATCCGCTATGTTGCTTTCCTCCCGCCAATTGTTGCTGACCTTTCTTTCCTTGCTCCTTCTGGGTTCCTCTTGTCTGTGGGCAGACGACGCGCCGCGACTGTTGGTCACCGTGAGCAACCAGTACGGTTTTCCCGTAACGGACCTGAAGGCGGAAGATTTCAAGGTGAAGCACAAAAAAACCGTACGGTCGGTGCAAACGGCCCGTTACCAAACCCATGACCTGCTGGACGTGGTCTTGCTACTGGAGACGAGCGAACAGGGAGCGCGCGTGCGGGGCCAGATTCGGCATGTGGCCGGTCTTTTCATCCAGGGCCTGGGCGGGAAGGATCAAATGGCGATTGTCGGTTACGCCACCGCAGCCGACCTGTTGCAGGACTTCACCTCCAGCAAGAGGCTGCTGAAACGCGCAGTGGGCAAGCTCGAGTACGGCAACCCGCCGGCCCTGCTGGACGCCATCTACGCGGTCGTGGATGGTGCCTTCGAAGATGCCGCTGGCCGCCGGGTGGTGGTGGTCATTGGCAGCGGCCTGGATTGGCGCAACCGTGTCGAGCGAAAGGAAGTGCTTCGATTGGCGCGCCGCAACGACGTTTCCATCTTCGCTATCTCCTTTGCCGGCGACGGCAATCTGAAAAAGCTCGCCAAGCAAACGGCCGGTGACTTCCACAGCGGCAAGAAGCTGCGCCAGATCAAGCAGCTAGTCAAGAATATCCTGGAGGGGCTCCGCGGCTATTACGAGCTGGTGTTGCCAGGCCCACCGCTGGATAGCGGCAAGCTCAAGGTCGAGGTGCCTCGCGGCGAGAAGCTGCGCATCAGCTACCGCACCGCTCGCTGATCTGTCACTAATTTGGCGCTAGTCTGTCGCTAATCTCTGGCCGCTCCTCGTTCTGAGAGGCAACTCCGGTCCGCAAGGACAGGCGGGCGCGGGACCGACAAGGCGACCACTGCCAGGTATTTCCCGATTCCGGACAGCTGTTTCCTGATTCTGGAGAAGCTGGTGTCCGGCCTGGTTCCACTAGCCGATCTCAAGTGTTTCGTTCACTTGGGGGAGGAGACGTAGCCGACGATCCGGTTCTTGTGCACCTGGTTGACTACAATTTCGTGTAGCCCCCGTGAGCGCGCCATGTAAAACTGCACCGGCTCGTTCACCGTCTTGTTTTTCTTCTCAACCTTCTTGTCGTCGGCGTAGAGTTCCAAGGTATAGCGCTGACGCTTGGTGTTGGTTTTCTTCAGCTTCAGCGAGATGTTGCCAACGCGGCTGGGCCGTTTCTGCTTTCGCAGGTTGAATTCGAAGTAATTGCGGTCGCCGCGCCTCCGGAGTTCCTCCAACTCCTCGCCGTTCCGGGCAATCAGAACGCCAGCCTTGCTGAGGTCTCCGACGGCGGTGGTCAACCGGAGCTTGGTTTCTTCCAGATCCTTGCGGGTGGAGACAATATCGGCCTTGTTCGTCGTCACACCCCCAGTCAGCTCGCCTATCTTGGCGGTGGACTCCTGGCGCAGGGTGCTGACTTCCTGACCGATCTGGGCCGCCGCCCGCTTCTGCTCTTCGCCCAGAGCCTGAGCCAATTGCCGCGCTCGCTTCAGGTCACGCCGGGTCATTCCCAGCTTTTCTTGAGCCACCATGAGCTCGCCCCGCAGGTCGTTGTGTCGCTCGTCACTGGCCTGGATGTTGGTTTCCAGGCGGCGCATGAGCACGCTGCTTCGTTCCTGCAGCTCGGCGAGCCGCTGGTCCAGCGACGTGCGAGTGGTGCTTAGGTCGTACAGCAGAAAGATATTGACGATCGCGAGCACCACCAATGCGGCGATGACAGCCGGTGAAAACCAGTTGCGAGGACCTTCCGGAGATTGCGGGGTCTCCGGCTCTTCAGTGAAGATG
>JAKZXP010000189.1:0-2602 GCA_047514915.1 Terriglobia bacterium | reverse complement strand
GCCAAATTGGCCGGAGTCGCGACTGGAGGCTCGACCGGAGGCACCGGGCGCTGTGCCCCGCAACTCATCCACCAGCGGGCCAGTGATTTCGCCGCCGCGCGCCAGAATCAACGCGCGTTCCACCACGTTCCCCAGTTCCCGCACATTGCCCGGCCAGCCGTAGCGGGCCAGCCGCTCTAGGGCCTCGGGCGCGATGCGCGCCTCCTTCCAATTGTTCCTCAGGGCGATCTCGCGGGCGAAGTGCTCGGCCAGCAGCGGCACGTCCTCCAGACGTTCGCGCAACGGCGGCACAGCGACGGGGAAGACATAGATGCGGTGGAGGAGGTCTTCGCGGAACTGGCCGGCGGCGATCAGGCGGCGCAAATCCTTGTTGGTGGCAGTCACCACTCGGACGTCGGCGGAAATCACGCGGTGGGAACCGATACGTTCGAACTGGCGCTCCTGCAACACGCGCAGCAGCTTGGCCTGCATCGGCGCAGGCATGTCGCCGATCTCGTCCAGGAACAGTGTTCCCCCGCTGGCCGCCTCGAACTTGCCGATGTGCCGGCTGACGGCTCCGGTGAAGGAACCCTTCTCGTGGCCGAACAACTCACTTTCGATGAGTTCGGCCGGGACGGCGGCGCAGTTGAGCTGGACGAAGGGGCTGTCGCGGCGCGGGCTGGTGCGGTGGATGGCGCGAGCCACCAGCTCCTTCCCTACCCCGGTTTCGCCCAGGATGCAGACGGTTGAGTCGGTGGGCGCCACCAGCTCCACCTGGGAGGCGACGCGCTGCATTGCCGGGCTGCGAAACAGCAGCTCGCCATCTCCCACCTGGCCTCCCACCTGGCGGCGGAGTTCGACGTTCTCTTCTTCCAGGCGGCGCAGGCGCACCGCGTTCTCCACCGTCACCAGCAGCTTTTGCGCCGAGACCGGCTTTTCCAGGAAATCAATGGCACCGGAGCGGGTGGCGCGGACGGCAATCTCGATGGTGGCCTGGCCGGAGATCATCACGACCGGCAGGTCTGGGCGCTCGCGGCGGATCACTTCCAGCAGTTCCAGCCCGCTGGTCCTGGGCATCACCACGTCGGAAACCACAGCATCCACGCCGTTCTCACGGAGTCGCTGAAGCGCTGTTTCAGCCGATTCGGCGACCACCGCTTCCAACCCTTCCATGCGAAACGCCCGCGCCAGCTGCGCCAGCGTGTTGAGGTCGTCATCCACGATCAGGATTTTCAATTTCATGATGAGGGGAGCTCGATGCGGAAGCGAGTCCCTTTCTGGGGGGCGCTTTCCACCGTGATGCGGCCGCCGTGGTCGGCTACCACCGACTGCACGATGGCCAATCCCAGTCCTGTGCCGTGCTGCTTGGTCGTGTAATAGGGGCTAAAGACGCGCTGCTGCTCGTCCTCGGTAAGTCCCCGGCCGGTGTCGGCGACTTCCACCACGGCGCGGCCGTTGTGGGCGAAGGCACACAATTCTAAGCGGCCGCCACCGGGCATCGCGTCCAGTGCGTTCAAGACCAGGTTCCCCAGGGCCTGGCTCACCAGGTAGGGATCGGCGTGGGCCACTACGGGTTCCTGGGCCAGCTGCAAATCCAGCGCGATGCTCTCCTGACGGATGCGCGCCTCGTACAGGCGCGCCGTCTTTTCAAGCAGGCTCCTCAAGTCAGTCTGCTCCGGCTCCGGCCGCGGCATCCGGGCAAAATCGTTGAAGCGCGCCACAATGCGTTTTAGCTCCTCCAGTTCGGCCAGAAGCGTGGTCGTTCCCTCCTCAAAGACTTCGTTGAAGTTTGCCGGATCCGTTTGGCGGGCACGGCGCAGGTTCTCTATGGAAAGCTGGAGAGGGAACAACGGGTTCTTCAGCTCGTGGGCCAGGCGGCGGGCCAGCTCGCGCCAAGCGGCCACTCGCTCGGCTTGCATCAGACGCTCACGATGTTCTTGCAGGCTGGAGGCCATCTGGTTGAACGCACCTGAGAGACGGGCCATCTCGTCATCTCCGCGCGGCCGGATGCGGTACTCCAGATTACCGCCTGCCACCTCCCGGGAAGCACGCACCAGATCAGCGACCGGGGCGGTGATTCTGTGGGCCAGCACCACCGTCAGCACCATGGCAGCCAGCAACCCTAACGCCCCAGCCACCACGGCCGCCCAATACAGCGAGCGGATCACCTGGACCCGTTCGGCCCCCGATACGGTGACCACCAGGGCGCCCAGCGTGGTTCCGGCAACGTCGCGAATCGGTGTGCCTGCGACGCTGGAGGGCGCAGTCACGCCTTCCGCGCGCCCCAGTTCGCCCCGGTACTCCGCGCCAGAAAGGACCACACGTTCTGCGACGAGGCGTAGGGCTTCCCCGACGCCGGGCCCTCGTCGGCTCTGCTGCTCGCCGGCGGCTTCCGGCTGGAACGCCGTGGGCGCGGGCCGGCCGGCCGCCCCGGACATGGGCACCAGTTGCCCCTGCCCGGCCAAGCGGAACAGAACCACATGCTCCAGGCCTGCCTGGCTGAGTTCGCTGACGAAGGACTCGTCTAGAGGGTACCCACCGATCAGGTATAGCTTACGCGCCCCGAGGCCGAGCTCACGCACCACTTCGACTGCCAGCACTTCCCCCGACGGCCACTCCCCCA